>CAYQGF010000216.1:0-6693 GCA_964416885.1 uncultured Iamiaceae bacterium | reverse complement strand
TGGCCGACTCCACCCCGGCCGCCCTGGCCCGCACCTTCAACGCCAACTGGGACCTGGTCGAGCGGCACGTCGACCCCGACGCTCCCGAGCCGCCCCGCCTCGAGCACCGGGTCGACGACCTGCTCGCTCGCATCGAGGCCGCCTGCGACATGGCCGGCGGCTGCATCGACCCGAGCGACAAGATGGTCGCCCACCTGGCCGGGCTGCGGGAGTGGCTCGAGGCCACCCGCCAGGCCGACGACGAGCCCGCCACCCTGGAAGCGCTGATGGCGGTCAAGGTCCGGGCCAAGCTGGGGCGGAAGACCAGTTGGCGCCACGTCGACATCGACGCCGTCCGGGACGAGCTGGCCCGGATCGACGAGGCGGTGGCCGACCTCCGGGCCGACGTCATCGATGCCTGCGCCCACCACCTCGGGGCGGCGATCAGGGGCTTCACCCTGGCCTCGGCCCAGGCGCGCCGGGCCAGCGGCGCCCTCGAGTTCCACGACCTGCTCGTCCTGGCCCGCCTGCTGCTCACCGACCCGACCCACGGCGCCACCGTCCGCACCACCCTGGCCCAGCGCTACCAGCGGTTGCTGCTCGACGAGTTCCAGGACACCGACCCGATCCAGGTCGAGCTGGCCGTGCGCATCGCCGCCGCCGACCCCGGTCGTGACGACGGGGACGGGGGCGGCGCCCCGGACTGGACCGACGTCGCCGTGGCGCCCGGCCGGCTCTTCGTCGTCGGCGACCCCAAGCAGTCGATCTACCGGTTCCGACGGGCCGACATCGCCGTGTACCTCCGGGCCAAGGCCACCCTCGCCGGCGCCGGCGACCGGGCCGTCGGGCTCCACGCCAACTTCCGCACCGTCCCGGGCGTCGTCGACGTGGTCAACCACGTCTTCGCCCGGCTGATGGAGGAGCCGCCCGACGACGAGCTGTTCGACCCCGACACCGAGACGACCCGCCCGCCCTACGCCCCGCTCACCGCGGTCCGGCCGCCCGGGCCGTCCGACGGCGGCCCCCCGGTGGCGGTGCTCGGCCGCACCGAGCATCCGTACAAGACCTCGGCCGCCGACGTGCGGGAGGCCGAGGCCGCCGACGTCGCCGCCACCGTGGCCCGAGCGGTGGCCGAGGGGTGGTCCGTGCACGACGACGACGGCTGGCGTCCGACCCGGCTCGGCGACGTCACGATCCTGGTGCCGGCCCGCACCTCGCTCCCCTACCTCGAAGCGGCCCTCGCCGCCGCCGGCATCCCCTATCGGGCCGAGGCCAGCTCGCTCGTCTACGCCACCCGGGCAGTCCGCGACCTGGTGCTGGTGGCCCGGGCCGTCGCCGACCCCACCGACGAGCTGCGGGTGGTGTCGGCCCTCCGCACCCCGCTGTTCGGGTGCGGCGACGACGACCTCTTCCGGTACCGGGTCGAGCGGGGCGGGTCGTGGAACTACCTGGCCCCCCGGCGTGCCACCGTGCCCGACGACGACCCGGTGGCGCTCGGGCTGGCGGCCCTGGCCGGCTGGCACCGGGACCGACCGTGGCGCACGCCGGCGGCCCTGCTCGATGCCATCGCCCACGACCGCCGGGCCCTGGAGCTGGCCTTCACCGACGGGCGGCCCCGCGACACCTGGCGTCGGCTGCGGTTCGTCATCGACCAGGCCCGAGCGTGGGCCGAGGCCACCAGCGGCGACCTGCGGGGCTACCTGGAGTGGGTCGACCAGCAGACCGCCGAGGGGGCCCGGGTGGCCGAGTCGGTGCTGCCGGAGACCGACGACGACGCCGTGCGGATCATGACGATCCACGCCGCCAAGGGCCTGGAGTTCCCGATCACGATCGTCTCGGGCCTGAGCTCGGCCCCGCAGACCGGCCACCGCCCCGGCGACGCCCGCTTCACCGGGGACGGCGTGGCCTACAACCTGGGCCGACGGGCCACGACGACCGCCTACGAGGCGTGGAAGCCGCTCGACGAGCAGATGGACCTCGACGAGCGCATCCGCCTGCTCTACGTGGCCACCACCCGTGCCCGCGACCACCTGGTCGTGTCGCTCCACCGGGTCGCCCGCAAGAGCGCTCCGGCCCCGGGCCGACGCACCAACGCCGAGCTGCTGGTCGAGGGGCTGGGCGCCAGCCTCGACGACCTGCCCGACATCGGGCCCGCCCCCGACGCCGGGCCCACCGTGGTCGCCCGGCCGGCCCCACCGGCCCCGCTCGAGCCGTTCGCCGAGTGGGAGGCCGCCCACCGGGCCGCCCTGGCCGCGGCCAGCCGGGCCACCACGGTGTCGGCCACCGCCCTCACGGCCGAGGCCCAGCACGACCCCGTCCTGCCCACCGACCCGGAGGGGCCGGTCTCCGACGCGACCCCCGACCCGGCCGCTCCCGATGCCGCCGCGGCCGCTCCCGACCCGGCCGCCCCCGATGCCGCCGCGGCCGGCCCGGGGGAGACGGGGAGCGGCCAGTTGGCGCTCGACTTCGGCGCCCCGGCCGACCCCGACCTCGACCGGGCCGCCGACGGGACCGACGGCGGGCTGCGCAAGCGCCCGGGCGACCTCGACCGGCCACCGTGGCTCAAGGGCCGCTATGGCACCGCCGTCGGCCGGGCCGTGCACGGCGTCCTCCAGACCGTGCCCCTCCACGCCGACCCGACCGGCCCCGAGGTCGCCGCCGCGGTCGCGGCGCAGGCCCAGGCCGAGGCCGTCCCCGACCGGGCCGACCTGGTCGCGGCCCTGGTGGCCGACGCCCTCCGCTCCCCCGTGGTGCAGGCCGCGGCCATCGCCCCCCACTGGCGGGAGATCTTCGTCGGCGTCCCCGTCGGCGAGCGTCTGCTGGAGGGGTACGTCGACCTGCTGTACCGGGGCCCCGACGGTCTGGTGGTGGTCGACTACAAGACCGCCGGCACCACCGACCCGGCCGAGCTCGACCGACGGGTCGAGGGCTACCGGCTCCAGGGCGGGGCCTACGCCCTGGCCGTGGCCCGGGCCACCGGCGAGCCGGTCACCGAGGTGGTGTTCTGCTTCCTCACCCCGATCGGCGCGGTCGAGCGTTCCCTCCTCGACCTCCCCGCCGCCGTCGCCGAGGTCGAGGCCCAGGTCTCCGCCGGGGCCGAGCTCGAGGTCGGCTGATGACCTGACGGTCCCCCTGGTGACCCGGGACGCCCGGATGACCGCCGCCGCCGAGAGCAACGGGGGCGCGTCGCCATCGCCTGGTGATGTCGGTCCGCCTTGACAGGGCGGACGGATGGGTGTTCGCTAAGCGGCGATGTCCGCCCAGCCCTCGTCCCTCCTCCTCCTTTTGTAGACGGACGTCCCCATATCGACGTCCGTCGCTCCTGCGCCCCCGAAGGGCCAGGAGCTTCTTTCGTTTTCGGACCCTGACAGAGAGATCCCACCAATGCGCCCCGAGCCCGTCACCCCCCGGCCCATGCCGTTCGAGAAGTACGCGCCCACCGTGCCGGTCGAGCTCCGTGACCGCACCTGGCCCGACAACCGGCTCACCAAGGCGCCGCGTTGGTGCGCGGTCGACCTGCGCGACGGCAACCAGGCCCTGATCGACCCGATGGACCCGGCCCGCAAGCTGAAGATGTTCCAGACCCTGGTGGGCATGGGCTACAAGGAGATCGAGGTCGGCTTCCCCTCGGCCAGCCAGCCCGACTTCGACTTCGTGCGCCAGCTGGTCACCGACGACCTGGTCCCCGACGACGTCACCATCCAGGTCCTGACCCAGTGCCGCGACGACCTGATCGCCCGCACCTACGAGGCCATCGACGGGGCGCATGACGCCATCGTCCACTTCTACAACTCGACCTCGACCCTCCAGCGCCGGGTGGTGTTCGGGCTGGACCAGGCCGGCATCACCGAGATCGCCGTCAACGCGGCCCGGCTGTGCCGGAAGCTGGAGGAGACGGTGCCGGGCACCGCGGTCCGCTACGAGTACTCGCCCGAGAGCTTCACCGGCACCGAGCTGCCCTACGCGGTGGAGATCTGCGAGGCGGTCGCCGAGGTCATCGAGCCCACCGTCGACCGGCCGCTGATCATGAACCTGCCGGCGACGGTCGAGATGTACACGCCGAACCTGTACGCCGACGCCATCGAGTGGTTCCTGCGCACCGTGCGCAACCGCGAGGCGGTCGTGCTGTCGCTGCACCCCCACAACGACCGGGGCTGTGCGGTCGCCGCGGCCGAGCTGGGCGTGCTGGCCGGCGCCGACCGGGTCGAGGGCTGCCTGTTCGGCAACGGCGAGCGCACCGGCAACGTCGACCTGGTCACCCTGGGGATGAACCTGTTCAGCCAGGGCATCGACCCCGAGATCGACTTCCACGACATCGACGCCGTCCGCCGGGTGGCCGAGTACTGCAACCGGCTGCCGGTCCACGAGCGTCACCCCTACGCCGGCGACCTGGTGTACACCGCCTTCTCCGGCTCCCACCAGGACGCCATCAAGAAGGGCTTCGCCGCCCTCTACGCCGACGCCGAGGCCGCCGGCCGGGGCCGCGACTACGAGCGGTGGGAGGTCCCGTACCTGCCGATCGACCCGGCCCACGTCGGCCGCACCTACGAGGCCGTGATCCGGGTCAACAGCCAGTCGGGCAAGGGCGGCGTGGCCTACATCATGGAGACCGAGCACGGCTTCTCCCTGCCCCGCCGGCTCCAGATCGAGTTCTCCAAGACGGTGCAGCACATCGCCGAGGACACCGGCACCGAGATCAGCCCGGCCTCGATGTGGGACGCCTTCACCGCGACCTACCTGCCCGAGGACCCGGCCTTCCGGCTGCGGTCGAACGAGCTGACCACCGACGCCGACGGGGTCACCACCATCACCGCCCAGGTGGTGGCCGACGGCGAGCCCGTCACCGTGACCGGCTCCGGCAACGGGCCGATCGCGGCGTTCGTGGCCGGCGTGCGGGCCGACCTCGGCGTCGAGGTCGACGTCGTCGACTACTCCGAGCACTCGCTCGGGGCCGGCTCCGACGCGGTGGCCGTCGCCTACGTCGAGACCCAGGACGGCGAGGGCACGGTGCGCTGGGGCGTGGGCACCGACCCCAACATCATCACCGCCAGCCTCAAGGCCGTCCTGGGCGCCGCCAGCCGCGCCCGCGCCGAGACCTGACCCGCGGTCAGACGGTGGTGGTGACGGAGCGGCCGCCACCGGCGGCGCGGGCCAGGGCGAGCGCGGCCTCGGCCCGCGCCAGGAGCTGATCGGCCGTCGTCGGCGGGTGCTCCCGGCCGTCGCTGACGGCGATGCCCGCGCTCAGCCCGCACGAGACCGAGGCACCGTCGACCTCCAGCGGCGCGCCCATGGCACCGATGGCCCGACGCGCCGCGTCCTCCGCCGCGACCCGGGCATCGGGGCCTCGCACCACCACCGCGACCGCGTCGCTGCCCAGGCGCCCGACGATCGCCCCCGGCCCGGCCCCGGCCTCGATGCGCCGCACCGCCTCGGCCAGGGCGAGGTCCCCTCGCCGCGCCCCGAGGACGGCGCTGGCCGCGGAGAAGCCGTCGAGGTCGCACACCACGAGGGCGACGGGCTGGCCGTCGGGCTGCTCCCGGCCGAGGGCGGCGGTGAGGGCGCCGATCGTCGCCGACCGGTTGAGGACGCCGGTGACCGGGTCGGTGTGGCCGGCCCGGGCGAGGGCGGCCCGCTGGGCGGCCCACTCGACGACCAGGCGGGCCATGCCGGCCACCCGTCGCACCCGCTCGGCGACGACGCTGGTCGCCGAGCGCTCGGGGTCGGTGACGGCGAGGACGATCGCGTCGGCCGTCCGGTGCCGTGACCACACCCGAGCGGCCACCCAGGTGACGGCCCCCTGGCGACCCCCGGCGGCGCGGCCGGCCGGCTCGAGGTCGGCGACGAGCCCGTGGTGGGGCTGGTCGTCGTCACCGAGCCCGGCGAGCCAGGCCTCGTCGAGCAGGACTGTCCGGAGGACCTCGATCGCCGCCGGGTGGCCGGCCACGTGACGACCGGGGCCGCTGGCACAGGCCACGGCGAAGGGGATCGCGGGCAACCGCCAGGCGCCCAGCTCCGGGAGGGCGTCGACCACCGCCGGGAGCGACGCCCCGTCGGCGATGAGCGAGAAGATCCCCTCGTAGGTCCGCTCGTCGTCGTTGAGCCGGCCCACGACGACGATGTGCGCCCCGTCGGCGGGGCCGACCCGACCCGAGCTGAGGTCCAGCCAGCGCCACCCCGTGGTGGCGTGGCGGAGCCGCATCGGGGCCCCGACCGCGACCGGGGTGGCGGGCGCCCCCACTCGGGCCTCGGCCTCGATCGCCCGGGGCAGGTCGTCGGGGTGCATCAGCTCGACCATCCCCCGGCCGACGAGGTCCTCCCGGGGGAAGCCGGTGATGGCCGACGCGGCCGGGTTGGCGTACTCGACGACCAGATCGGGGTCGACGACCAGCACCAGGTCGTTGAAGGCTCCGAAGACGGCGTCGCCGGACCCGGTCGCCAGCCCTTCGATCAGGGTCTGGGCCGCGTCGTGGACGGGCCGCGGAAGGTCGGTTCCATGCTCGCCCATCGATGTCCCATCGTCTCCCGTGGCGGCCGCCAGCACGACCGTGAGGGTGTCGCCGACGAACGTAGCGGCTGCCCGGTCCCGCCCGGCGCTACCACCCGGACGGGCGAACCGCTGGTCAGAGCATCGCGACGCCGGTCAGTCGATCGGGGCGAGAGAGGCGAAGGCGCGCGCCCGGTCGAGCTTGGCCGTGCGCTCGGTGGCGTCGCGGG
>CAYQGF010000215.1:0-6760 GCA_964416885.1 uncultured Iamiaceae bacterium | reverse complement strand
CCATCGTCGTCAACCTGGGCGAGATGCTCCAGGTGATGACCGGCAACTACTTCGTGGCCACCACCCACCGGGTCGTCGCCACCGAGGAGCGGTACTCGTCGGCCTACTTCCACGGCCCGGAGCTGACGACCCCGCTCGTCCCGCTGCCGCTCGACGAGCGCTTCGCGGCGGCGGTGGCGGCGAGCGAGCACCACCGCGACGCCGGGTTCATGGCCCGCCGTGACGAGCTGCTCGACGGTGCCCGGGGCACCACGTCGGCCTCGGCCGGCACCTACGGCCAACAGCTCTGGAACTACTTCACCCGCAGCTACCCGGAGCTGGTCGCCCGTCATCACCCCGACGCCTGATCGCCGTCGCCCGGCGGCCACCGTGGGACGCCGGTCGCCCGAGGTCGGAAGAGCAAGCAAGGGAAGCCACAACTTTACCGAAAGTGGTAAAGTTGTGACATGGCGTCGGAGACCTATCGGCGACGAGCCTGGGAGGTCGCGATGGGCCAGTACGGCTACGTCACCACCGCCGACGCCCATGCGCTCGGTATCCCCGTGATGGAGCTGGGCAAGCTGGCGGCGCGGGGCCGGATCCGCCACGTCTCCTACGGCCTCTACCGCTTCGACGACCTGCCCCCGACTCGCTACGACCCGTTCTTCGAGGCCGTGGCGCGCGTCGGCGGCGACGCCCACCTCACCGGCGACGCCGTGCTCGCCCTCCACGACCTGGCCCTCGTCAACCCCCGCCACGTCCGAGTCGGCACGCCGCGCCGAGTGCGCGCCAAGTTGCCCGAGTGGATCGAGGTCGTCAACGAGAGGGTCGACCCCGACGACCTCGTCCGCTACGAGCTGATCCCGTCGACCACGGTCGCCCACGCGATCCGGGCGTGTCGCGGCACGGTCATGTCGGACCGTCTGCTCGACGCCGTCGACGACGCCCGCCGAGAGGGCCTCGTCACGGCGGCCGAGGAGCGCGAGCTGCGCCGCGAGCTGCGAGGCAGCACATGACCGAACCCGCCTACCCGACACCTCCGATCCACCGGGCATCGCTCGAACGACGCCTCCGCAACATCTGCGGCTCGCTCGGCGTCAACGAGCTGCGCACCCGCACGTCGCTCGCGCACACCGTCGTCGCCCAGATGCTCCCCGCCGGAGTGGTCAAGGGCGGTGCCGCGATCAAGCTCCGTGTCGGCGACCGGGCCAGTCGGCTCACCACCGACCTCGACGCGGCACGGGCCGCCACCCACACCATCGAGAGCTACACCGCGGAGCTGTCGGACCGGCTCTCCGAAGGATGGAACGGCTTCACCGGACGACTCGTCGACCGCGAGCCCGCCGACCCGCCGGACGTGCCATCCGAGTACGTGATGCAACCCTTCGACGTGAGGCTGTCCTACGCCGGCCAGTCGTACGTCACGGTTCCCCTCGAGCTGGGCCACGACGAGGTCGGTTCGACCGACCAACCGCGACTCGCGCTCGACGCGGGCATCGCCGAGGTGATCGAACGGCTCGGCTTCCCGACACCCGCGCCGGTGCCCGTCCTCGCCGTGGAGCACCAGATCGCCCAGAAGCTGCACGCCTGCACCACGCCGGACCGCCACGGCGGCAACGAACGCGCCCATGACCTGGTCGACCTCCAGATCCTCGTCGCCGCCGAACCGCCCGACCTCCGCGAGCTCGCGACGGTCGGACGACGCCTGTTCGCCGCTCGTCGCGTCGCACCGTGGCCGCCCAGGGTCCAGGCCTGGCCCGGTTGGGAAGACCGCTACGTCGGCGCCGCCGAAGGGCTCGACGTCCTCCCCCTCGCCGACGCCGTCGCCTGGCTCGACGACCTCGTCGACGCCGCCGAGCGAGCCGCCAGAGGTCGTTCCTAGGCGGGCTGTGAGGCCTCCAGGGGCAGGTCGCTACCCCAGGAGGGCGAAGGCGTCCTGGGCGAGGGCGACGAGGTCGGTGATCGAGTCCTCGGCCAGGGCGGCATCGGGGTTCGTCACCATGGCCTCGACGACGAACGTCTCGTCGGCCGCGGTGGTGGCGAGCCAGCCGAGGGTCAGGACGCCCGGTTCGGAGCCGCCCTTGTAC
Organism: uncultured Iamiaceae bacterium; assembly: GCA_964416885.1. GTDB lineage: Bacteria > Actinomycetota > Acidimicrobiia > Acidimicrobiales > Iamiaceae > Iamia. Next base: position 4,694 of record CAYQGF010000215.1, on the reverse strand, counting down.
CAGACGGTCGGCCAGTCGGCGGGGGCCAGGTCGATCCCCGCCACCTGGAGGGAGAGGATCGTGGACAGCGGGGCCAGCGCCGGGTCGGTCGCCAGATCCTGGAGGCCGACGAAGGCCCGACAGACGTCCTCGGCCGACGCGAACCACTCGACGGTGTCGACGTGGTGGGGGTCGAGGTCGAGGCCGTCGTAGATGTCCGAGAGCGGCCGGGGGTCGACCTCGGTGGCGAGGAAGTCGTGGCGCTGGTCCGGCGGCGTCGCCAGGTACTGCTCGGCGAGTCCCTCGACGTAGTGCAGGAGGAACATCTCCCTCGTCGTGAGGAAGGGGTCGTTGGCCGAGGCGTCCGCCATCCACTCCCGGGCCTGGGCCTCCACCGCGTCCCGGCCGACGAGGCCGATGAGGATGTCGGTGGCCGTGTTGTCGCTGATCGAGATCATCTTGGTCGCGGCCTCCTCGACCGTGACCTCCGTGCCCGGCTCCACCTTCTCGAGCGATCCCTCGCCGTTGCCGAAGCTCCGGTCCTCCTCCCGCACCGTGACCGTCTGGTCCCAGGAGACCTCGCCGGCCGCGACCTGCTCGGCCAGGGCGCCCAGGACGAACAGCTTGAACTGCGAGGCGATCGGGCGGGCCGTGGTCGGGTCGACCTCGTGGACCGGTTCGCACGTCCCGTCCGGGGCGACGCGGGCGACGAGCAGGCTGACGTCGGGCCCCAGCCCGGCCAGCTCGGCGTCGATCTGCTCCCACGCCTGCGCCGTCGCCGGGTCGACCGTCGTGGTTGTCTCGGCCGGCGCGGGCGTCTCGTTCGGCGTCGTCGCCGAGGTCGGGGCTCCCTCTGCGCCCGAGGACGAGGAGCCGCCGCCCGAGCACGCCGCGACGGTCAGGGCGAGGGCGAGGGCGAGCACGGCCCCGCGGCGGGGCCGGGGCCTGGTCACGGGGTGCTGCCGGGCCCGGCGGCGTCGACCAGCGCCGTGAGGCCCCGCTCGAAGGCGGAGGGGTCGAACAGGTGGCCGAGCCGGTCGTGCAACCGTTGGAGGGTCGGGTGGTCGCCGATGATGTCGGGGTCGATGGCGACCGACCGGCTCTCGAGCGACACGAACCCGACGACGAAGGCGTACACCGTCGCGTAGGCGTCGACGGCGTCGTCCTCGCTGAGCCCGTCGGCCATGAGCGCGGTCAGGACGTTGGCGGCCACCGCCACCCCGGTGGGGCTCTGGACGGGACGTCGCTGGAAGGCCGCGAGGACCGCCGGGTGGTCGAGGAGCATGGTCCGGAGCCCGTGGGCGAAGACCATCAGGGCGCCCCGGCCGTCGCAGGACAGCGGGGGCTGGGCCGCCACCGCCCCGGCGATCGTCGCCCCCACGACGAGGTCGACCAGTTCGTCGGAGCCCTTGACGTGCCCGTACAGGGTCATCGGCGCCACGCCGAGCCGAGCAGCGACGCCCCGGATCGAGACCGCGGCCAGCCCGTGGTCGTCGGCGAGGTCGACCGCGGCGCCCACGATGTCCCGACGGGTGATCTTGGGAGGGCGGCCCGGCGCCCTTGTCGCTGCCACGGGCGCGACGTTACCGTACGCGTACGGAAAATGGGCCGGTGCCCGAGGAGCCCGAGGACCGAGCGATGCGTGTCGCCCTGGGTGGCATCAGCCACGAGACCAACACCTACGCCGATGCCGTCACCGGCCCGACCGGCCTGGAGCGGTTCATCGTCCAGCGGGGCGACCGCATGCTGCGGGTCCGGGGCACCGCGACCTTCGTCGGCGGCTTCCTCGACGGCTGCGACGAGGTGGGAGCCGAACCGGTGCCGACGCTGTGGGCCTTCGCCCCGCCTTCGGGCACCGTCACCGCCGAGGCCTACGCGTCGCTGCGCGACGAGCTGCTCGACCGGCTGCGCGCGGCGCTGCCGGTCGACGCGGTGGCGCTGGAGCTGCACGGCGCCGGCGTCGTCGAGGGCCTCGACGACCTGGAGGGCGACCTCGGTGCCGCCGTGCGGGGCCTGGTCGGGCCCGACGTGCCGGTCGTCGCCGCCCTCGACCTCCACGGCAACATCACCGCCGCCATGGTCGAGGCCTTCGACGTCTTCTTCGGCAACCAGCTCTACCCCCACACCGACGGGCGGGAGCGGGGCCACGAGGCCGTCACCGCCGTGCCCCGCATCCTCGCCGGCGACTGGGCGCCGGTGACCCACGTCGAGCACCTGCCGATGCTCCTCCCGGCGTCGACCACCGACCCCGGCGGCCCGGCCGCGGAGATGAACGAGCTCTGCCGGACGATCGAGGAGCGGCCCGGGGTCGTCGACTGCACGGTCTTCCACGGCTTCCCCTACGTCGACGTCCCCCACGTCGGGGTCCACGTCGTGGTCACCACCGACGACGACGGCCCGCTGGCCGCGGCCTGCGCCGGCGAGGTCGGCGCCTGGGTGTGGGAGAACCGGGAGCGCTTCCGCCGGGAGTCGCACTCGCCCGACAGCGCGGTGCAGGCCGCCCGCAAGCTGGTCGCCGACGGCACTCGGCCCGTCGTGGTCAACGAGACCTGCGACAACCCGGGCGGGGGCGCCCCCGGCGACGGCACCCACCTGCTGCGGGCCATGCTCGATGCCGACCTGAGCGATGCCGCCTTCGGCTTCGTGGCCGATCCCGAGGTCGCGGCCCAGGCGCACCGGGCCGGGGTCGGGGCCCGGCTCGACGTCCGCCTCGGGGGCAAGCACGGCGACCTGCACGGCGCCCCGCTGGAGGTGTCGGGCGTCGTCCGGACGCTCACCGACGGGCGGATCGTGCTCCAGCACATGATGAAGGGCGTGCCGATCGACCTCGGCCCATCGGCCCGGCTGCGGGTCGGTGGCGTCGACGTGATCGTCACGACCCAGCCGTTCCAGACCTTCGACGCCGAGGTCTTCCTGCTCCACGGGGTCGACGTCACCCGCTGCTCGGTCGTCGGGCTCAAGTCCAGCCAGCACTTCCGGGCCGGCTTCCGCCATCTCGCCGGCGCCATCCTCACCGCCGACGCCCCCGGCCTCACCACCAACCAGGTCGAGGTCTTCGCCCACCCGGCCGCCGGCCGCCCCCTCTGGCCCCGGGACCTCTAGCCCGGGCCGAGCCCGAGAGCGGCGTAGAGCCTGGTGACGAACTGGTGGCGGCGGACGTGGACGGCGAAGCGATCGTCGACCTTGGCCGTGTAGAGGACGGCGACGGCCAGGTCGTGAGCGGGGTCGGCGAAGGCGAAGGACGAGCCGGCGTTGCCGGAGTGGCCGAACGACCGTGGGGACGGGTGGTCACCGAAGGAGTGGTGGCGGAGGTCGACCATGAAGCCGAGGCCCCACGGGCCGTTCCGACCGAGGACCGGGTCGTGGCGTCCGGTCACCACGGGGTCGACCATGGTCTCGACCAGGTGGCGCGGCAGCCCATTGCCGTCGGTGTCGGAGCCTGAGTCGGCGAGGACGGTCATGAGGCTGTCGTAGAGGGAGCGCAGCCCTCGCACCGTGGCGTACCCGCCCGTCGCCGCCAGGTCCGGGTCGGTCATGAAGGTGGGCGACCGTTCGAGCAGCATCGGTGTGGGCCGGCGACCGGTGAGGTCGACGTTGACGGCGACGCGCCCCGCGGCCGCCACGGCTTCGTCCGGGGCAAACCCGGTGATGACCTCCCCGGCCAGTCCGAGGGGTTCGATGACCGCGTCGGAGATGTAGGTGCTCGCCGGCCCGCCGGTGAGGGCCTCGATGGTGCGGACGAGCCAGTACCAGCCGAGGAAGTTCGAGTAGGCAAGATGGGCGCCGGGGTCCCATCCCACCGGGGGGACGTGTCGGTGAGCGACCTCTCGACGATCGCTCGGTGAGCGGGACAGCATCGCCTCGGCGCGGAGCTCGTGGAGCCCGGCGGTGTGGGTGAGGAGCTGGGCGATTGTGACCTCTCGCAGGTCGGGCGCCAGCGGTTCGTCGATGACGTCGCCCAGCCTGTCGTCCCAGGACAACTCGCGGACGTCCACCAGCTGGCCGATCGCCAGGGCGACGAGCGGCTTGGCCGAGCAGTAGACGGCGAAGAGCGTCTCGGGGCCCACCGGGGCCCCGAGGCCGTCGGTGCCGATGCCGCACGACGCCATGACCTCGCCGTGATGGCGGACGTCGATGACCGCCCCGCGAGCGATCGTGCCGGCCTCGGTGGCCGTGGTGATCGGCTCGATCAGGGATGTGAGCCGATCGTCGACGAGGCCACGGACCTCGTTCACGCCGCGCCGGCCCGGCCGGCTCGTCGGAGGGCCGTGTGGTATGAGTCCAGGGAGAGGACGGCGACGGCGTCGGCGAGCTGACGGAAGCGGGGCCGGGCGGGGCCGACGGCGGCTCGGAACTCGGGCGATTCGATGATGCCCGCGAGGAGCATCAACTGGGGCCAGTCGCCCGTGACGGAGCCGCCGGTGAGCATGTCCATCAGGCCGATGTCACCGGTCATGTACCGGAGGGTGAGGTCGAACCTCAACGACGCGACCACGTCGGGGTCGGCCGGTGCGCCGATCGAGAACGCCGGCCGACCGTCGACGATCTCCACCGTGACGTCACTCGACCCGAGAGGTGTGTCGGCGAAATGCAGGCCGACGGTGCAGGTCGCTCCGGGCACCTCGGGCGTCGCGCCGAGCGCGGCCGTCGTGATCGCATCGAACGGCGGCGGTGGCTCGATCGCTCCCGTGTCGCCGTCGCGGAGGCGGAAGGTC
>CAYQGF010000214.1:3318-6766 GCA_964416885.1 uncultured Iamiaceae bacterium | reverse complement strand
GAGGAGAACTCCGCCGGGTCGGCGGCGTTCTCCTCGATCGACGACCTGATCGCCTGGCACTCGACCGACGGCACGGCCTGGGACCCGACCCCGCTGGGGTCCGGCCAGTGGGCCTGGGCCACCGGCGTGGTCCAGGGCCGGCCCGTGGTCGTCGCCTTGGCCAGCGGTGTCCCCGCGGCGACGTGGTCCCACCGCATCGAGGCCGACGGCTCGGTCACCAGCACCGACGTGACCGCCGCCCTCGGCCTGTCCGGCGGGTCCTTCGGCGCCGCGGTCGGCCCGCTCGGCGTCGCCCTGGTGATGCCGGCCGACGGCGGGCTCAGCGGCGACGCGATCGTGGCCCACTCGTTCGACGGGGCGGCGTTCTCCAGGGAGGCGCTGCCCCCGGCCGACGCCGCCACCAGGCGGACGGTGGCCGGCGTGACCGTGTCGCCCGATGCCGTGAAGGTCCGGTTGAACCTCCGGGATGCCTCGGATCTGATGGGCGAGGGCCCGGCTGAGCAGCAGGTGTTCGTCGGGGTGCCGGCGTGACCTCGACCCGGCGCCGGCAGAGGGTGCTTGCTTCTGCTGGCGCCGGGTGAGCAACCTGTGCAGGTGCCGCTGAGCGACCGTGACCGAGCCATCCTCGACTTCGAGCGGTCCTGGTGGGCCGAGGGCGGCGTGAAGGAGACGGCGATCCAGGAGCGTTTCGAGCTCTCGGCCCAGCGCTACTACGAGGTCCTCGGCACCCTGCTCGACGACCCGGACGCCATGGAGCACGACGCCCTGCTCGTCCGTCGCCTCCGGCGGCTGCGGGACTCCCGCCGTCGCGACCGAGCCACCGCCACCACCCGACCCGAGGCGGCGGGCCGGTGACCGCCCCGAGCTCGGGCCGCGACGAGGCGACGCTGCGAGGTGCGGTCGTCCTGGTGGTCGCCATCGTGATCGGCCTCGCCCTGCTGGTCCGCACCGGTGGGGGCGACGACGAGGACGCCTCTCGGGACCGTGAGACCACGACCACGACCACCGAGGCCAGCGGCTCCACCGACGCGAGCGGCGCGACCGACTCGCTCCCGGTCGACCCCAACACCTCGTCGACGACCACGGCCCCGCCGGTCACCCAGGACCCGGCCGACGTGACCGTCGTCGTGATCAACGCCACGCCGACGGTCGGCCTGGCCGGCGACAAGGCCGACATCGTGGCCTCGGCCGGCTACCAGACCGCGACCGGCAACTTCAACGGCGCCGACCAGGACACCACCACGATCCACGCCACGCCCGAGGCCCAGGCCGACGCCAACGCCATCAAGACCCTGCTCGGCCTGGGGGGCGCCTCGGTGGTCGAGCTGGGCGACGAGACCCTCGGCCGCAACGGCGAGGATGCCGGCGCCGACGTCGTCGTCGTCCTGGGCGCCGACTCCACCGGCGGCGGGGGCACCGACGCCAGCGAGGGTGACGACGGCTGACCATGGGGCCCACCGGTGAGCTGAGGGCGCAGCTCGCCACCGCCGCCATCCTCACCGACTTCGACGGCACCCTGGCCCCCCTGGTCGACGACCCGGCGGCGGCCGTCCCCGGGGCCGGTGCGGTCGAGGCCCTGGTCGCGCTGGCCGATCGGGCCGCCGTCGTCGGCGTGGTCTCGGGCCGGCCGGTCGACTTCCTGGTGGGCCACCTGCCCGACGAGCGGTTGCACCTGGCCGGGCTCTACGGCTTCGAGCGGCGGGACCGGGGCGTGGTGGCCGACGGCGTGGGCGCGGCGCGGTGGGTCGCACCGGTCGCCAGTGCTGCCGCCGACCTCCGGTCCGCGGTCCCCGCCGGTGTGACCGTCGAGGCCAAGCGGCTGTCGCTCACCGTCCACTACCGCCGGGCGCCCGAGGCGGCGACCGCGGTCGCCGCCGTCGCGGCCGAGGTCGCGGCCCGGCACGGGCTGACGGTGCGCCCGGCCCGCCAGGCGGTCGAGGTCCACCCGCCCGAGGCCCCGGACAAGGGCGTCGTCGTCGAGGACCTGGCCGGGGGCTGCGACGCGGCCTGCTTCCTCGGTGACGACATCGGCGACCTTCCGGCCTTCACCGCGCTCGACCGCCTGGCCGAGAAGGGCGTGGCCGTGGTGAAGGTCGCGGTCGAGACCGAGGACACCGCCGCCGAGCTCCGCGCCCGTGCCGACGTCGTCGTCGACGGACCGGCCGGCGCGGTGGCCTGGCTCCGCTCGCTGCTCGACTGACACGGCCGATGGGGCCACCCGGCCCGGCGGGCGCTGACCGAGCGGGCGCTGCCCTCTCCGTCGGTCAGGCCGGCGGCCCGGCTTGGGCGAGCTGGGCTTCCAGCCAGGTGGCGGGGGTGCGGTCGCCGGCCCGCTGACGGAGCACCTGGAAGCGGCGCGACCGCTCGTCGTCGTCCATCGCCAGCGCCCGGTGGAGGGTCTCGGCCGCGGCGACGACGTCCCAGGCGTCGACGGTGAGGGCGGCGTCGCCCCCGCCCAGCTCGTCGTGGGCGCCGGCTCCTTCGCTCAGGCAGACCACGACCTCGCGGTCCGCCAGCAGGGCCGCCTCCTTGGCCACCAGGTTGAGCCCGTCCCGGATCGGGTTCACCAGCACGACGTCGGCCCGGCGGAGGGCGGCGACCGAGCGGGGGAAGTCGTCGTCGGTCTCGTAGAGGATCGGCGTCCAGTCGTCGGTGCTCCACCGCTCGTTGACCTCGGCGACGGTGGCGTCGACGCCTTCCCGGTACCGGCGGTAGGCCGGCACGTTCTCCCGCGAGGGGTAGACGAACGCCCCGAAGGTCACCCGCTCCCGCCACTCGGGGTGGGCCCTCAGCACCTGGTCGAAGGCCAGGAAGCCCCGACGGATGTTCTTCGACAGCTCGATGCGGTCGACCCGCACCAGGAAGGCCCGGTCGCCGACGCGGGCGTCGAGGTCGGCCAGGGCGGCGGCGCAGGCGGCCCCGTCGGCGGTGCGGTGGAGGTCGGCCTCGTCGGGGCCGAGGGGGGCGACGAAGGTCGTCAGGTCGACCCCGACCGCTCGGCCGCACCCCCGGGCGGCACCGGCCCAACGCGGGGAGTGGAACCCGCAGGCCCGGTGGGCGGCGAGCCCGCCCATCAGCTCGGACCGCACCCGTTCGGGCAGCAGGGCCAGCTCGGCCGGTCGGGCGAACGGAGTGTGGCTGAAGTGGACGCAGCTCACGTCGGGCCGGGCCTCGGCCAGCGCGGCCGCGACGAGGGGTAGGTGGTAGTCCTGCACCAGGACGGCGGCGCCCTCGGGGGCGACCTCGGCCACGACGGCGGCGAAGGCGGCGTTGACCCGGCGGAAGGCGTCCCAGGCCGCGAACCAGGCGGCGTCGAAGGTCGGCTGGCTGTAGCCGTCGAGCATCCCGTGGTGGGCGAACCACAGGGTCTCGTTGCTGACCACGTCGTAGGCGAGGCGCAGCTCCTCGGGGTCGAGGTCGACGGTGCGGACCCGCAAGCCGTCGCTGT
>CAYQGF010000214.1:0-3308 GCA_964416885.1 uncultured Iamiaceae bacterium | reverse complement strand
CTGTCGACGATGCCCTCGGTGGCGGCCCGACGGTCGGCGTCGGACAGCGCGGCGGCCACCCAGACGGCGTCGGTGCCGGCGACCAGCGGGGCCAGCCCGGAGACCAGCCCGCCGGCGCCCCGCCGCCCGACCAGCGTCCCGTCGGCGGCGACGGAGAAGGCGACCGGCCCCCGGTTCGACACGATCACCACGGGCCGGTCCACCATCCGACGACGGTACCCCGCTCCGTTCTGGGAGCAGATCCGGCCGTCCCAGCGACCACTTCTGCTCCCAGTTCGGTCGGTGGAGCACACTGGCGGTGATGCGCGTCGTGGCCGCCCCCGACAAGTTCCGTGGCACCGCGACCGCGGCCGAGGTCGCGGCCGCGGTCGGTCGGGCCGCGGCGGCGGCCGGGTGGGAGTGCGACGAGGTCCCGGTGGCCGACGGCGGCGAGGGCACCCTCGACGTGCTCGGTGGCCCCAACCGCACCGACCTGGTGACCGACCCGCTCGGCGACCCGGTCGAGGCGCGGTGGCGGCTGCACCGGGGGACGGCCGTGATCGAGTCGGCCCTGGCGTCGGGGATCGCCCTGCTCGGCGGCCCGGAGGAGAACGACCCCATCTCGGCCTCGACCTACGGGACCGGTGAGCTGATCGCCCATGCCGTCGAGCTGGGCGCCCGGCGGGTCATCGTCGCCGTCGGCGGGTCGGCCACGACCGACGGGGGGCTCGGCGCCCTGCGCGCCCTCCACCCGGTCCAGCAGCTGCGGGGGGTGGAGATCGTGGTCGCCACCGACGTCCGCACCCGCTTCGTCGACGCCGCGGTCGACTTCGGGCCGCAGAAGGGGGCTACGCCGGCCCAGGTCGAGCTGCTGCGACGCCGGCTGACCCGGCTGGCCCAGGTGTACGAGGAGGACCACGGCGTCGACGTCCGCCCGATCGAGGGCGGTGGCGCGGCCGGTGGGCTGGCCGGTGGCCTGGCGGCGATCGGGGCCGAGGTGGTGCCCGGCTTCGACCTGGTGGCCGACGAGCTCTGCCTCGACGAGCGCATCGAGGGCGCCGACCTGGTGGTCACCGGGGAGGGCTTCCTCGATGCCCAGTCCTTCGAGGGCAAGGTCGTCGGCGGGGTGGCCGCGCTGGCGGCGGACCTCGGGGTGCCGGTCCTCGCCGTGGCCGGAGCGGTGTACGACGGCGTCGGCGACCGCATCCCGGCGGTGTCGCTCACCGAGCGGGCCGGCCCCGACCGGGCCCGGGCCGACGTGCTGGCCCTCGTCGAGGAGGTCGTGGCCGAGCGCCTCGCCGCCATGCGCTGACCGGGTCGTACGCGATGTGCCAGGCACATCGTGTACGAGCCCGACCCGGCCCCGCTACCGTCGCAGCATGGAGGAGCGGCTGGCCCGGGTCGGACGGACGGCCTGGTGGATCACCGGCGTGGTGGTCGTGGTCCTGATCGTCGGGGCCCTCGCCTACGTCTTCCGGGTGATCTTCCCCCCGCTGATCCTCGCCGGCGCCCTGGTCTTCCTCCTCAACCCGATCGTCAACCGGCTCGAGCGGAGGGGCCTGCCCCGCCTGCTCGGCACCGTCGCCGCCTTCCTCATGGTCGGGCTCGTGCTCGCCGCGGTGGGCGCCATCGTGTACCCGCTGGTCGCCAGCCAGAGCGACGAGGTCCGGGAGCGTTGGCCCGAGCTCCGTCAGGACGCCGAGGACTGGATCAACGACATCTCCCGCCGCTCCGACGACGACGGTTGGCCCGTCCACGTGCCGTCGGTGCGGGAGATCGAGGACCAGGCCACCTCGACCACCAACGACCAGGACATCGGCGAGCAGGTCGCGACCCTGCGGGAGTACGCCACCCGGGCCTTCCACGTCGGGATCATCTTCGTGCTGGGCCCGTTCCTGGCCTTCTACCTGCTCGTCGACCTGCCCGACGTCCGCAAGCGCATCCAGGAGCTGATCCCCGACCGGTCCCGGGCCGAGGTCGAGTTCATGGCCCACCGGCTCAACGCCGCGATCGGTGGCTTCTTCCGGGGCCAGCTGGCGGTGGCGTTCATCGTCGGCGCGATGGCGTCGATCGGACTCTGGATCATCGGCCTCCCGTTGTGGCTGGTCGTCGGGATGATCGCCGGGCTGTTCAACATGATCCCGCTGATCGGGCCGTGGGTCGGCGCCGTCCCCGGCATCGTGGTCGCCCTGGCCACCAAGGACGTCAAGACCGCGGTCCTGGTCGCGGTGGTGATGGTCGTCGTCCAGCAGATCGACAACCACTTCATCACCCCGACCGTGATGCGTCGGGCCGTCCAGCTCCACCCCGCCGCGGTGATGATGGCGCTGCTCGCCTGGGGCACGATCGGTGGCTTCTTCGGCCTCTTGCTCGCCGTGCCGCTCACCGCCACGGTGAAGATCATCGGCGGCCACCTGTGGCGCAAGTGGGTGGTCGGCGTGTCGGTGCCCGGGCTCGACGAGCCCTTCCCGGAAGAGGTCCGCACCGACCGACCGCACGGCTCGATCGAGGACGTGCCCAACTCCGGGCTGGCCGAGGCCGAGGCCTACGAGCGCTCTGCGGTGCACCCCACCGGACAGGCGTGACCCCGCCGGCGGCGACGTCCGTGGCCCGCACCGGGAAGCAGAACGCCCCTGCGGTCGTTGGTGGAGGTCACCGCTACCATCCCCTCCGGCGACAGCCGACCCACAGGAGCACCCCAGACCGATGAGCGTCACCGTCCGCGTCCCCACCACCCTTCGCACCCTCACCGGGGGCTCGGCCGAGGTGGCGGTCGACGGCAGCACCGTTGCCGAGGTCCTCGACGGCCTCGAGGGCGCCCACCCCGGCTTCAAGGAGCGCCTGCTCGACGACGGGGGGCAGCTCCGCCGGTTCGTCAACGTCTTCGTCGCCGACGACGACGTGCGCTTCCTCGACGGGCTCCAGACCCCCGTCCCCGACGGCGAGACCGTCGCCATCATCCCGGCCGTCGCCGGCGGCTGAGGTCCTCCCGCTAGCAGTCGCGGGCCGCGGTTGCTAACGGCGCTCGGAGGTGGTTGGCTGTTGGCACTCTCTTCGTGAGAGTGCCAACCGATCACCAACGAAGGAGACCAGGGGATGGCCAAGATCATCGCCTTCGACGAGACCGCTCGTCGCGCCCTCGAGGCGGGCATGAACCAGCTCGCCGACGCCGTCAGCGTCACCCTCGGCCCCAAGGGCCGCAACGTGGTCCTGGAGAAGAAGTGGGGCGCCCCCACCATCACCAAGGACGGCGTCTCCGTCGCCAAGGACATCGAGCTCGAGGACCCCTACGAGCGCATCGGCGCCGAGCTGGTGAAGGAGGTCGCGAA
>CAYQGF010000213.1:0-6829 GCA_964416885.1 uncultured Iamiaceae bacterium | reverse complement strand
CCGCCGCATGGTCGTGCCCCCGCACCGCGACGGCGGCCAGGCCCAGTTCGTCGACATCCCGGTGCCGGACTGCCCCACCGACGACCCGCTCGGCCCGGTGCTGGCCTGGATGGCCGAGAACGTCGACCAGCCCCTCACCGTCGAGCACCTGGCCCGACGGGCCGCGCTGAGCCCCCGTACGTTCGCCCGGCGGTTCGTCGCCGTCACCGGCACCACGCCGCTCCAGTGGCTGCTGCACCAGCGGGTCGCCCGGGCCCGGGTGCTGCTGGAGGCCACCGACCTGCCGGTCGAGCGGATCGCCTCGCAGTGCGGCTTCGGCACCGCCGCCGGCCTGCGGACCCACTTCGCCCGGGTCGTCGGCACCTCCCCCACCCGCTACCGGGCCCGCTTCGCCACCCGGCCGGCCGACCAGCTCGCCGGCTGACCGGCTCGACCGACGGGCTCAGCTCGGCCGGGACGTGACGGTGATGCGGTAGCCACCAACGGCAGACCCGTAGAACTCGTGTATCTCGAAGGTCTCGTCGATCGGGCCGTTGACCGTGAGGACCTCGGGGTCGCCGTGCAGGCCGGCGTCGTAGGTATCCACGCCGATGGCGACGACGATGTCGATGTCGTCGATCGGGGTGACGGTGACCGTGGCCGTGACGCCGTCGGGCACGTGGACCTGGTGGCGGGCCCGCTCGCCCTTGGCCAGGGAGCCCTCGATCGTGCCGGTCTCACCGTCGATGGTGGCCACCACGTCCTCGGCCGGCGCGTCGGTGGTGGCCGTCGCCGTGGTGGTGGTGGCCTCCTCGTCGGTCGCCGCCGGCTCGACGGTCCCCTCGGTTGCTTCGGTCGGGTCGTCGCCCGCCGTCGGCTCGTCGTCGTCGTCACCGCCGCACGCCCCGAGCAGCAGCCCGCAGGCCAGCGCGAGGGCACAGCCCTTCTGCACCGTTCTCCCCATGGCCATTCCCCTTTCGTCGGGGCCCGCCCCACTGGCCGCCCGTCGCGGCGACAGTACGTCGACGACGACCCTGGCAGGGACGGCGCGGAGATCGGCGTTCCTGCCACTCGTCGGGGCGGCCGGAGCGGCGGACGATGGCCACCATGTTCAGCGCCCGTTGCGACGCCGAGGGCCGCGAGGTCCTCCTCACCACCCGCCGGATCACCGCCATCGAGATGCGGGACGGCGAGACCGAGATCCGCTTCACCTGCTGGTGCGGCCACGAGGGGGTCGTCGTCGACCCGGCGGTGCGCCGGGTCGCCTGAGGCCGTGGGCTACCCCCGGGTCTGGCCGGTGCCGCGGACGACGTACTTCGCCGTCGTCAGCTCCCGCAGGCCCATCGGCCCCCGGGCGTGGAGCTTCTGGGTCGAGATGCCGATCTCGGCACCGAAGCCGAACTCCTCGCCGTCGACGAACCGGGTCGAGGCGTTGACCAGGACGGCCGCCGCGTCGACCTCGCCCGTGAAGCGGTCGGCCGCCACCAGGTCGTTGGTGACGATGGCCTCGGTGTGGCCGCTGCCGTACCGGGTCACGTGGTCGATGGCGACGTCGATCGAGGGCACGACCCGGACGGCCAGCTTGAGGTCGAGGAACTCGCGGGCCCAGTCGTCCTCGTCCGCCTCGCCCATCGCCGCGACGAGCGCCCGCGCCCCCTCGTCGCCCACCAGCTCGACCCCGTCGAGGTCGGCGGCCAGGGCCGGGAGCAGGTCGGCGGCCACGGACTCGTGCACGAGCACCGTCTCGGTGGCGTTGCAGACCGACGGCCGCTGGGTCTTGCCGTTGACGATGATGGCCCGGGCCATGTCGACATCCGCGGCGGCGTCGACGTAGACGTGGCAGTTCCCGTCGCCGTCGATGACGTAGGGGACGGTGGCGTTGTCGAGGATCGACCGGATGAGGCTCGGCCCGCCCCGGGGGATCAGGACGTCGATGCTCTCGCGCTGCTGCATGAACTCGACCGCGGCCTCCCGCGACGTGTCGGGCACGAGGACGAGGGCATCGGCAGGCAGGTCGACCTTCTCGTAGGCCTCCCGCAGCACGGCGGCCACGGCGGTGTTGGAGCGGATGGCGCCCGAGCTGCCCCGGAGGAAGCCGGCGTTGGCCGACTTGAGGCACAGCCCGGCGGCATCGCTGGTGACGTTGGGCCGGTTCTCGTAGATGATCGCCACGACACCGAGCGGGACCCGGACCCGGCTGATGCGCAGGCCGTTGGGGCGCACCCATCCGTCGAGCACCTCACCGATCGGGTCGGGCAGCCCGGCGACCTGGCGGAGCCCGGCGGCCATGCCCTCGATGCGGCGGGGGTCGAGGCGCAGCCGGTCGATGACGGTGGCGCTGGTGCCGGCCTCGGTGGCGGCGGCGACGTCGGCGGCGTTGGCGTCCAGCACGTCGTCGGTGCGGTCGACCAGCAGGTCGGCGGCGGCGAGGAGGGCGGCGTTCCGCTGGGCGGTGGAGGTGCGGGCCAGCACCCGGGAGGCGGCCTTGGCCCGGCGGCCGAGCGTGGCGATGTCGTCGTGGCTCACCCGCCCGAGCCTACGACGCCGCTCCGCAGCCCGACCCGACCGGGCCTCCTGAACCTGGTCAACGCGCCACCCCATCGGCGGCGCGCTGACCAACTTCGCCACAACCTGGTCAACGCGCCACCCAATCGGTGGCGCGCTGACCAACTTCGCCGGCGACGACTGACTCGCGACGGAGCGGGCACGAGCCGGGCGGAGCGGTGAGGCAGACTCTCTTGCTGTGATCCGGGCCCGCCTCGCCACCCGGGCGGACGTCCCCGCCATCGCCACCGCCCTCGCCGCCGCCTTCCGCACCGACCCGGTGTGGCGGTGGCTGGTGCCCGACCAGGACCGCTACGACGCCCGGGCGCCGGCCGCGTTCCGGGCCGAGGCGGCGATGAAGGTGCCGAACGCCCACGTCTACACCGTCGACGACGCCACCGCGGCCGCCCTGTGGAGCCCGCCCGGACGCCGCGGCGCCCCGCTCTCGGAGGAGGCCCGGCTGGCGCTCCCGTTCGGACGGCTGCTCGGACCCCGCACCGTGCGGCAGGGCCTCGCCGTCCAGGCCGCCATGAAGAAGGCCCGGCCGGCCGAGGAGCACTGGTACCTGGCGATGCTCGGCACCCACCCGGACCACCAGGGCCGGGGCCTCGGCTCCACCGTCCTCCAGCCCGTGCTCGAACGCTGCGACCTCGACGGCACCGGCGCCTACCTGGAGTCGTCCAAGCTCGAGAACATCCCCTTCTACGAACGCCACGGGTTCCGGGTCACGGGGACGGTCACCCCGGCCGGCAGCCCCCCGCTCACCCTCATGTGGCGCGACCCCCGACCGGTCGACGAGGCCGGCTCGTGATCGCCGACCCGGGGCTGGAGGCCGCGGTCGCGGCCTTCGAGGATGCCCTGACGCCGATCGTCCAGACCCTCGCCGGCACCGTGACAGGGGTCGACCCGAAGGCGCTGGCCGGCGACGTCACCCGCGAGGCGTTCTCGATCTCGGCCGCCATCGTCGACTGCGACGGCATCCTCACCGACGGCGAGCTGTGGTCGCTCCTCGTCGTGTTCGGCCCCCGGCTCGGCGGCGAGCTCCTGACCTCGACGCCCGAGGACCTGCGCCGCTCGCCCCTCGTCGCCGGGGCCCGGACCTGGCTCGACGAGCCGTCGACCCTGCTCGACCTGCTCGCCGCCTACGACCGTCGCCACGCCACCGCCCACGCCCGCACCTACCACGACCGGGCGGTGGCGATCGCCTTCGCCGTGGCCGCCATCGACCCGTACACCACCGAGGACGAGCTGCGGGCCATCGACCGGTTCCGGGCGACGATGGCGCGCGCGGCGCGGACCATCGACGGCACCCCGGGCGCGGCCGGGCCCACCCCCGCCGTCGCGGGCGCGCCCGGCCCGGGGGGGCCGCCCGAGGCCGACGACCTCCCCCCGGCCCGGCCGCTGGAGGAGCTGCTCGACGAGCTCGACGGCCTGGTCGGCCTCGACGGCGTGAAGGCCGAGGTCCGGCTGGTCGCCGACCTGATCCGGGTCCAACAGCTCCGGGCCGACCGGGACCTGCCCGTGGTCGAGCAGAGCCGGCACCTCGTCTTCGCCGGAAACCCGGGCACGGGCAAGACCACCGTCGCCCGGCTGCTGGCACAGATCTTCCGCACCCTCGGCGTGGTCGAGAGGGGCCACCTGGTCGAGACCGACCGCAGCGGGCTGGTCGCCGGGTTCGTCGGCCAGACGGCCACCAAGGTGGTCGAGGTGTTCGACCGGGCCGACGAGGGCGTGCTGCTCATCGACGAGGCCTACGCCCTGGTGCGGGGCGGCGGCAACGACTTCGGGCGGGAGGCGATCGACACGATCGTGAAGCTGGTCGAGGACCGGCGCGACCGGCTGGTCGTCATCGTCGCCGGCTACCCCGACGAGATGGGCGACTTCATCGACGCCAACCCCGGTCTCCGGTCCCGGTTCCCCAAGACGATCCTGTTCGACGACTACTCGACCGACGACCTGCTCCGGATCTTCGCCTCGATGGGCGACAAGAGCGGCTACCACTGCGACGAGGAGGCGACCGCCAAGCTGCGGGCCTGGTTCGACGCCCAGCCCCGCGACAAGGGCTTCGGCAACGGCCGGGTCGCCCGCAACCTGTTCGAGGCGGCCGTCGCCCGCCACGCCAGCCGGGTGGTCGCCGTCGACGCCCCCACCGACGAGCAGCTCTCCACCCTCGTCGCCGACGACATCCCGGACCTCGACGAGGCGGCCGACTCCGCCATCCGCCGCCCGTCCGACGACGGGGCCGCTCCGGCCGAGCCGACCGCCGGGGAGGCCTGACCGGTGCCGCCCCGCCTGGCCCGCCTGCTGGCCGTCCTGTTCGCCGTGGCCCTGGTCGTCGTGGCCTTCGTGGTCCGCGGCGCCCTGTCCGACGACGAGACCAGCGGCGCCGAGCCCGCCGACCCGCAGGAGCGCGAGGAGAGCGAGTTCCAGCTGGTCTGCGACGCCGACCTGGGCGATGCCGTGTGCGATGCGGCCGCCGACCTGCTCGGGGTGGAGAGCCTCGAGGTGCTGTCGCTGGCGGGTGTCCTCGCCGCCGCGACCGAGCCGCAGGCCAGCGAGTGGGACCTGCGGCTGACGCTCGACCCCATGCCCGGCGTGCTCGACACGGCCCGTCGCCAAGCCGGCCTCCAACCCCTGAGCGGCCCCGATGTGGTGGCACTGGGGTCGAGCCCGCTGGCCCTGCTCGTGCCGGGCAGCGGCCCCCTCGGTGACTGCCAGCCGTCGCCCGTCAGTTGGTCGTGCCTGCTGATGAGCAGCGAACGGATCGCGCTCCCGAGCCCAATGACCAGCGTCGGCTCTGTCGGGACCAGCGCAGGTGCGGTCGCGCTGACCGGAGGAACCGACTTCGGCATCGGCGCCTTCCAAGGCACTGATGAGGGCGACACGCTGGCGAGGTTCGTCGACCGAAGCCCGACCGCTGCCGGCAACACCGTCAGGGACCAGGCCACGGCCATGCTCCAACCGGGCAACGCGGCCGCGGCTGTCACCATCGCCGGCATCGGCGAGACCATCGCCAACACGAACCAGGGCCGCACCCGGAACCTCGCCGTCCGCCCGCTGACGCCTGAGGTCACGGTCGGGGTGGTGCTCGTTGGGCTGGGGACCCAGGGCCAAGATGCGATGGCCCAGGCCCGTGACGCCGTGGACGGCGACGGGATGCGCGACGCTCTGACCCAGGACGGATGGGCCGGCGACGCCTCGGCGAGCGCCGGGCTGCCGGCCGCCGATGTCGTGTACGCGCTGCGAGAGGAGCTGGGGTGATGAGGACACGCCGACGACTGCGAGGCCTGGTCCTCGCCACCGCGCTGGTCGCGACGGCCGCCTGCTCGGGTGGCGACGGGGAGGACGGCGACACCAGCAGCGCCACGACCGGTGTCGACCTCGGCGACCCGGGCGACTGCATCGTGGTCGACCTCGCCGTCTCCTCCGAGAAGGCGAGCCTGATGACCGAGCTGGCCCGGGAGTTCAACGGTTCCGACGAGGCCGAGCTCGGAGGGGGCGGGTGCGCGTTCGCCCGACCCCAGACCAAGGCGTCGGGGCTGGCCGCCCAGCTCCTCTCCGAGGGCTGGGACGAGGCCAGCGAGGGCCCCCGGCCGGTCGTGTGGTCGCCGGCCGCCTCGTCGTGGGGCGCCATCGTCAACCAGCGCCGGACCGACCAGGGCAAGGACGCCATCGTCGGCGACGCCGAGCCGTTCATGCAGACACCGCTGGTCATCGCCATGCCCGAGCCGATGGCCGACGCCCTCGGCTACCCGGAGGAGCCGGTCGGCTGGAGCGACATCATCCGGCTGTCACAGGACCCGCAGGGCTGGGCCGCCTACGGCCACCCCGAGTGGGGCCAGTTCCGGCTGGGCAAGACCAACCCCAACTTCTCCACCAGCGGGCTGTCGGCCCTGATCGCCCAGGCCTACGCCGCGGCCGGCAAGACCGAGGGCCTCTCGCGGGAGGACCTCGACCAGGCCACCGTCGAGGACCAGGCCCGGGCCGTCGAGGCGGCGGTCGTCCACTACGGCGACACGACGCTCACCTTCCTCAACAACTGGTACCGCACCGACGAGCGGGGCACGTCGCTCACCTACGTGTCGGCGGTGGCGGTCGAGGAGAAGTCGGTCATCGACTACAACCGCGGCAACCCCGACGGGAACCTCGACCCCGGGGAACGGCCAGCGGAGCCCCAGGTCCCCCTCGTGGCCATCTACCCGGAGGAGGGGACGATCTACTCGGACAACCCCTTCATCATCCTCGACGCCGAGTGGGTGTCCGACGAGGAGCGGGAGGCGGCCGAGGCGTTCCAGGCCTTCGTGTC
>CAYQGF010000212.1:0-6874 GCA_964416885.1 uncultured Iamiaceae bacterium | reverse complement strand
GCCCTGGCCGAGGAGCACTACGCCGAGCACGCCGAGAAGCCCTTCTTCGGCGAGCTGGTCACCTTCCTCACCCGGTCGCCCGTGTTCGCCATGGTCGTCGAGGGCCCCGACGAGAACACCTGGGAGCTGTGCCGCATCCTGATCGGCAAGACCCAGGTCACCGAGGCCCAGCCGGGGTCGATCCGGGGCGACTTCGCCACCACGACCAACGAGAACCTGGTCCACGGGAGCGACGGCCCCGAGTCCGCCGAGCGCGAGATCGGCCTCTGGTTCCCGGGTGGCGTCTGACACGTCGACCCGCAAGGTGCCTCTGACCAGGGGTTTCGCGGGTATCCACCCGGCGATCGGCACGATCGGCTAGAGGGTGATTGTTGCGGTCGCGTGACGGGGTCTAGGCTCATCCCGTTCCGCGCGCCCTCGGAGGTCATGTGTCCGACAACCCGATCTCCTCGTTCATGGGCCGCGACATGGCCGTCGACCTGGGCACCGCCAACACGCTGGTCTACGTGCGGGGCCGCGGCATCGTCCTGAACGAGCCGTCGGTGGTGGCCGTGTCGGTCAAGGACGGCCGGGTCCTCGCCGTCGGGGCCGAGGCCAAGCGGATGATCGGGCGCACCCCGGCCCACATCGAGGCCATCCGCCCCCTCAAGGACGGCGTGATCGCGGACTTCGAGATCTGCGAGAAGATGCTCCGCTTCTTCATCCACAAGGTCCACCAACGGCGCTTCTCCAAGCCCCGCATGGTGATCTGCGTGCCCTCCGGCATCACCGGCGTCGAGCAGCGGGCCGTCCAGGAGGCCGCCGAGTACGCCGGCGCCCGCAAGCCGGCCTACATCATCGAGGAGCCCATGGCCGCCGCGATCGGCGCCGGGCTGCCCGTGCAGGAACCCACCGGCAACATGATCGTCGACATCGGCGGTGGCACCACCGAGGTGGCCGTGATCTCGCTCGGCGGCATCGTGGCCAGCCAGTCGGTGCGGGTCGGCGGCGACGAGCTGGACGACGCCATCATCCAGTTCATCAAGAAGGAGTACAGCCTGGCCCTCGGTGAGCGCACCGCCGAGGAGGTCAAGATGGCCCTCGGTTCGGCCTGGCCCCTCGAGGAGGAGCTCCACGCCGAGATCCGAGGCCGCGACCTGGTCACCGGGCTGCCCAAGACCATCGTGACCTCCACCGAGGAGATCCGCGAGGCCCTCGAGGAGCCGGTGGCGGCCATCTGCGACGCCGTCAAGGTCACCCTCGACAAGACCCCGCCCGAGCTGGCCGCCGACATCATGGAGCAGGGCATCGTCCTCGCCGGCGGTGGCGCCCTCCTCCACGGCCTGTCCCACCGGCTCGAGCACGAGACCGGGATGCCCATCGTCATCGCCGACAACCCGCTCCACTGCGTGGCCATCGGCTCCGGCCAGTCGCTCGAGGAGTTCGAGGCGCTGAAGGGCGTCCTGTTCTCCGCCAACCCGTCGACGACCTGACCTCCCCCGTCCCTCGGTGCCCGCACCTCGACGCCTCGGTCGTTCGCGCTTCACGCTGATCCTGCTGATCCTGGCGTCGCTGACGATCCTCACCCT
Organism: uncultured Iamiaceae bacterium; assembly: GCA_964416885.1. Taxonomy (GTDB): domain Bacteria; phylum Actinomycetota; class Acidimicrobiia; order Acidimicrobiales; family Iamiaceae; genus Iamia. The sequence continues at coordinate 5,306 of CAYQGF010000212.1, read as the reverse complement.
GAACTACCGAGACACCGGCCCCATCAAGGGCGTGCGGTCGGTGTTCGGCACCGTCTTCTCGCCCTTCGAGGGCATCGGCAACGCCATCGCCTCCCCGTTCGGCAACGCCTGGAACGGCGTCACCTCCTACGACGACCTGGAGCAGGAGAACGCCGAGCTCCAGCGCCAGATCGACGAGCTGCGCAGCCGCGAGGTCGAGGACCGGACGGCCCGGGAGGAGCTCGACGAGCTGCGCCGCACCGTCGGTCTCTCCGACAGCTTCAGCGACATCGAGACCGTCGTGGCCGAGGTGACCGGCGACGCCCTGACCGACTTCGACACCACCTTCGAGATCAGCCGGGGCTCCGGCGACGGCGTCGCGGTCGGCATGGCGGTCGTCACCGAGTCGGGCCTGGTCGGACAGGTCGAGTCGGTCACCGGCGGCACGGCCCGGGTGCGCACGATCACCGACCCCGACTTCCCGGGCCTCGGTGTCCGTCTGGTGCAAGGGCGCGACGCCGGCATCGCCCGGCCCGGCGGCGACGGCCAGCTCGTCATCGCCGAGGGCATCCGGCCCAACACCCGCGTCGAGACCGGCGACGACGTCGAGACGAGCGGGCTCAGCGGCGGCGCCTACCCGGCCCGCATCATCGTGGGCACCGTCGCCAAGGTGCAGCCCACCGCCGACCGTACCGAGCAGGAGGTCACCGTCGACCCGGCGGCCGACCTCGACGGCCTGCGCTACGTCGTCGTGCTCCTCTGCACCTCCGACTGCTCGTAGGGATCCGTGGTCCCTGCACGCGTCGCGCTCGTCGGGCTCGTCACCCTCGTCGTCCAGGTGTCGGTGGTGTCCCCGCTGGAGATCTTCGGGGCGCGGGGCAACATCGTCCTCCTGTTCGCCATCGCCGCCGCCCTCGAGTCCGACGCCGACCGGGGCGCCATCGCCGGGTTCGGCTTGGGCTTCGCCTTCGACCTCCTGCTCACCACGCCGACCGGCCTCTCCGCCCTCACCGGCGCCCTCGTCGGGTGGACGGTCGGGGCCGCCCGCGACAGCGTGCTCCGCGACTCGCCGGTGATCTGGGTCGCCCTGGTGGCCGTGGCGTCGGCGCTGGGGACGGTGCTCTACGCCACGCTCGCGGTGGTGCTCGGGGCGACGGTCGACTGGGCGAGGGTCCCGACTATCGTCGGCGTGATCGCCGCGGTGAACGTCGCCTTCAGCGCCCCGATGCGGTGGGCGCTCCGCTGGGCCTTCGGGGCCGATGGCCGGGTCCGCGACCGCAGTCCCTCGATCTTCCGCTCGTGACCGTCCGATGAGCTCCAGCAACCTCCGTGCCCGCCAGACCGTGCTCGGCATCGTGGCCCTGTCGCTGTTCGCCGCGCTCTTCACCCGGCTCTGGTACCTCCAGGTCCTCACCACCGACGAGTACGAGGTGGCGGCCGAGGCGGTCCGCACCGAGCGGGTGATCCTGGAGGCGCCGCGGGGCCGGATCCTCGACCGCCAGGGCAAGGTGCTGGTCGAGAACGCCCGGACGATCCAGGTGTCGGTCGACTGGCAGGACTTCACCGACCTGAGCACCCCGGAGCAGAGCGAGCTGCTCCGCAACCTGTCGCGCGAGATCACCCTCGACGAGCAGCTCCGGTTCCAGGGCCTGCGGCTCAGCTGCGACCCCGGTGGCCGCGAGCCCGAGGAGGCCGGCGCGGCCACGGCGCCCCTCGGCGAGGGCGACGGCGACGGTGAAGGTGAGGGGGGCGAGGGTGCTGCGACGACCACCCCGTCGGGCACCGACCCGACCGAGCCCGACGGGACCGACAGCAGCGAGCCGTCGGGCACCGTCCCCGCCGTCGCCCAGGTCGACGACGAGACCTGCGCCAACCGCCCGCCCCCGGCCGGGGTGGCCACCGGTGCCGACAACCCCGACGGCGAGAGCGACACCGGCCTCACCGCACCCGACCCCGTCACCGACCACATCCTGCGGGAGCGCATCGACGACCGACGCTTCAGCAAGTTCAAGCCGGTCCCGGTCGCCCGGGGCATCAGCGAGGAGCTCGAGGCCCGGATCACCGAGAACCCCGACCTGTTCCCCACCGTGGTCGTCGAGCGCACGACGGTGCGGAAGTACAACTACGGCGCCTTGGCCGCCCACGTCCTCGGCTACGTCGGCTCCATCACCGAGGACGAGCTCGAGCTCTACCAGAACCCGGACAAGCCGTACGAGAACGACGACGAGATCGGCAAGGCCGGCATCGAGCGGGGGATGGAGGAGGACCTGCGGGGCACGCCCGGGCTCCGGGTCTACGAGGTCGACGCCCGCAACCGACCGATCCGCGAGATCGAGTCCGACTACCGGGCCCCGGTCCCCGGCCGCGACGTCTACCTGACCCTCGACATCAACATGCAGTACCTGATGGAGGAGGGCCTCGCCGTCACCGTCGCCCACCGCACCGGCGTCCGGGACAACGGCTGCTTCCAGCCCGAGACCGACGGCTGCGACCCCCAGGGGGCGGCATCGGTCGCCATCGACCCCCGCGACGGCCAGGTGCTGGCCATGGCGTCGTACCCGACCTACGACCCGAACCTGTTCGTCGGGGGGATCTCCAGCCGCGACTACGAGGCCATCGCCGACGAGCGGCGGAAGGACATCCACCACAACCCGCTCTTCAACCGGGCCATCCGCGGCGAGTACGCCCCCGGCTCGACGTTCAAGCTGTTCAGCGCCTACGCAGCCCTGGCCAACGGCATCATCGGCCCGGGCGACTACTACGACGACACCGGCGTCTACCTCTACGACCCCGACTGCCCCACGGACTCGACGGTGCGGTGCTCGGCCAAGAACGCCGGGAGCACGGCGCACGGCTCGGTCAACCTCAGCGACGCCCTGCGGGTCTCCTCCGACACCTACTTCTACCGGCTGGGCGACCTGTCGTGGCGGGCCGCGGAGGCCGGTCGTCTGCCCGAGGACGCCATGCAGGCCCGGATGAAGGACTGGGGCCTGAACGCCGAGACCGGTATCGACCTGCCCGGCGAGCGACCGGGGCGCATCCCCACCCCCGAGTGGCTGCGGGACTACTCGCTCCAGTTGAACGGCGACACCGAGCTGGGCCGTGACGCCGGCACCTGGCGGGCGGGGACCAGCGGCAACACCATGGTCGGCCAGGGCGATGTCCTGGTCACGCCCCTCCAGCTCGCCCTGGGGTACGGCGCGCTCGCCAACGGGGGCACGGTCTGGGAGCCGCAGCTCGTCCTCCAGGTCACCGACTTCGCGGCCCGCACCAACGCCGTCGTCATCCCCGCCACCGAGACCGGCCGGGTCGACCTGCCGCCCGAGTGGCGCGACCCGATGATCGAGGGCTTCGACGGCGTCACCAAGGCCGCGGGCGGGACGGCCACCAGCGTGTTCCAGGGCCTCGACCAGTCGGTGTGCCCGATCGCCGGCAAGACCGGCACCGCGCAGGCCACCAACCAGAACGACAGCTCCCTGTTCACCGCCTTCGCCCCGACCCCGACCGAGGGCCGGACGTCCACCATCGCCATGGCCACCGTGTTCGAGCAGGCCGGCTTCGGCGCCTCGGCGGCGGCCCCGCTCACCCGGTGGGTCCTCCAGCCCTTCGCCGAGTACGGCTGCGACATCAACGCCTTCGGCGCTCCGGGCAACCCCGACACGGGTGTCCCCGCCAGCCGGTACACCGCCCCGCTCGGTGGGTGGTTCGACGTCGAGGCCGGGGCGCGCGCCATCTCGATCCCCGAGGCCACGACCGAGGACTGATGGCCACCGTCCCCGTCCCTCGCCGGCGCCCGCTGACGTCGCTGCGCCACGACCCCTCCGCGGTCTGGCACCACATCGACGTCACCCTGGTGGGCGCCCTGGCCCTCGTGTCCGGGCTCGGGCTGTTGATGGTCTACAGCGCCACCCGGGGCGTCGAGCCGCCCTTCGACACCTTCTACCTGACCCGGCAGTCCTTCTTCATGGTGATCGGCATCCTGGTCGCCGGGGTGGTGGCGATGGTCGACTACCACAGGGTCCTCGACGCGGCCCCGCTGATCTACGGGTCGACGGTCTTCCTGCTCATCGCCGTGCGGCTGGTGGGCTCCCGGCGCTCCGGCACCCAGGGCTGGTTCGAGATCGGCCCGTTCCAGCTCCAGCCCTCCGAGTTCGCCAAGCTGGCCCTGATCCTGGGCTTCACGTTCCTCGCCACCCAGTTCCACGGCGACATCGACCTGCGCCGGCTCGGCGCCCTGCTGGGCCTGTCGGGGCTGCCGATCGTCCTGGTGCTCCTCCAGCCCGACCTCGGCACCGCGCTGGTGTCGGTGGCCATCACGTTCTGCCTGCTGGTGGCGGCGGGGGTGAAGGGGCGGTACCTGATCCTCCTCGGGGTCGGGGCGGTCCTGGTGGCGACCCTGGTGCTGACCAGCGGGATGCTCGACCAGTACCAGAAGGACCGGCTGACCGTCTTCACCACCCAGGAGCAGGATCGCACCACCGAGGCGGCCCGGCGGGAGGCGTACAACCTCGACCAGTCCAAGATCGCCATCGGGTCCGGTGGGCTGCGGGGCAAGGGGCTGTTCCAGGGGCCGCAGACGATGAGCGACCGGGTGCCCGAGCAGCACACCGACTTCATCTTCACGGTGGTGGGGGAGGAGCTGGGCCTGCTCGGGGCCGGCGCCCTGCTGAGCCTCTACGGCGTGATCGTGTGGCGGATCTGGCGGACGGCGCAGCTCGCCCGCGACGACGCCGGGTCGATGATCTGCCTCGGCATCCTGGCCATGTTCGTGTTCCAGGTCTTCCAGAACGTCGGCATGACGATGGGCATCATGCCGATCACCGGCATCCCCCTGCCGTTCCTGAGCTACGGCGGCTCCTCCACGATCATGGCCTTCATCGCCATGGGCCTCGTCCTCAACGTCCACATGCGCCGCTTCCGCTGACCGTCCCTCTGCCGGGCCCCCGCCCCCTCGAACTTTGAGCGGAAAAGACCGCCCAGCGGAAGAGATCACTCAAAGTTCGCGCTGATGCCGCGGTCCCGATCACGGAACGTGGTCACCCGGCCTCGCTGTGGACCAGCCGGAGGACCTTGGCCAGGCAGGCCTCCGGGTGCCGGGTGAGCGCACCCCAGCGCAGACGCTCGACGACGTAGCCGGCGGCCTCGAGCCGGGCATCGGTCGCCTCGTCGTGGGCGATGTCCGACGGCTGCTCGTGGAACCGGTCGCCGTCGAACTCGACCACGACGCGCCCGGCACGGATGCACGCGTCGACCTGGCGGACGTAGCCCTGCTCGTCGGAGATCCGGACCTCCCACTCGATGCCCGGGACCGACGCGAGCACGGCCCG
>CAYQGF010000211.1:0-6877 GCA_964416885.1 uncultured Iamiaceae bacterium | reverse complement strand
TCGACCCGGGCCGAGCGCGACGGCGACGGCTGGGTGCTCCACGGCCAGAAGGTGTGGACGTCGCTGGCCCAGTGGGCGCAGTGGTGCTTCGTCCTGGCCCGCACCGACCGCGACGCCACCCCCAAGCACAGGGGCATCACCTTCTTCATGGTGCCGATGGACCAGCCCGGCATCGAGGTCCGCCCCATCCGCCAGGTCACCGGCGACGCCGAGTTCAACGAGGTCTTCTTCGACGGCGCCCGGGCCACCGACGCCGACGTCATCGGCGGGGTCGGCGCCGGCTGGGGCGTGGCCATGGGGTTGCTGGCCTTCGAGCGGGGGGCGTCGACGCTCGGCCAGCAGCTCGCCTTCCGCAATGAGCTCGACGCCGTGGTCGAGGGGCTCCGGAAGGCCGGCCGGCTCGACGACCCGGTGGTCCGCCAGCGCGTCGTTCGGCTCCACGCCGGGCTGGAGATCATGCGCTGGAACACCCTGCGGGTGCTGTCGACCGCCGCCGAGACGCCGCGGGAGGCGCTGGTCACCAAGCTCTACTGGGCCTCGTGGCACCGGGCGCTGGGCGAGCTGGCCGTCGACGCCCTCGGGGCCCACGGCATGGTCGAGGAGAACCGGCTGTTCCTGTTCACCCGGGCCGACACGATCTACGGCGGGTCGAACCAGGTGCAGCGCACCATCATCGGCGAGCGCGGCCTCGGCCTGCCCCGCGAGCCCCGCGAGGAGGAACGCCGTGCCTGACCTGTCCACCCCGCCTCCCTACGAACGAGGCCACGGCCTGCTCGACGGCAAGGCGGTCGTCGTCACCGCCGCGGCCGGCACCGGGATCGGCTCGGCCGTGGCCCGCCGGGCGCTGGAGGAGGGGGCGCGCGTCCTGATCTCCGACCTCCACGAGCGCCGACTGGCCGAGACCGCCGACCGGCTGGCCACCGAGACCGGCGTCCGGCCGGCGACCCAGCTCTGCAACGTCACCTCCCAGGACGAGGTCGACGAGCTGGTGGCGACGGCCGAGGCGACCCTCGGCGGGATCGATGTCATGGTCAACAACGCCGGGCTCGGGGGGACGGCGAACCTGGTCGACATGACCGACGAGCAGTGGTCGGTCGTCCTCGACGTCACCCTCACCGGCACCTTCCGGGCCACCCGGGCCGCCCTGCAGTACATGCGGGACCGACACGTGCAGGGCAGGGGGCAGGGCGGGGTGATCGTCAACAACGCCTCGGTGCTGGGCTGGCGGGCCCAGGAGGGCCAGGCCCACTACGCCGCGGCCAAGGCCGGGGTGATGGCGCTCACCCGGTGCGCGGCGGTGGAGGCGGCCGAGTTCGGGGTCCGGGTCAACGCCGTGGCGCCGAGCCTGGCCATGCACCCGTTCCTGGCCAAGGTCACCACCGACGACCTCCTGGCCGAGCTGACCGAGCGGGAGGCCATGAAGCGGGCGGCCGAACCGTGGGAGGTCGCCAACGTGATCGTCTTCCTGGCCAGCGGCTACTCGTCGTACATGACCGGCGAGGTCGTCGCCGTGTCGAGCCAGCACCCGTGAGCGACGCGGGCGGGCCCCTCGTCCTCGACGGCCTCGACGCGGTGCGGGCGTCGGTCGGCACCGAGCTGGGCCCGACCGCGTGGGTGGAGGTCGGTCAGGAGCGGCTCGACGCCTTCGCCGCCGCCTGTCCCGGCGCCGAGGTGGGCTGGCTGCTGCTCTCGCTCACCAACCTGTTCATGCCCGGGCTGGTCGAGGTCCGGGGCGTGTCGGCCGGCCTCAACCTCGGCACCGGTGCCATCCGCTTCGCCACCGATGGCGTGGCGGCCGGCGCCCGGGTGCGGGGCCGGGGTCGCATCGTCGCCGCCGAGGAGGCCAAGGGCGGTGTCCAGACCACCATCGAGCTGGTGGTCGAGGCCGAGCAGCACCAGGCCCCGGTGGTGACCGTCGAGTCCCTCAGCCGCTGGCTGGCGTAGCTACTGCTTGGCGAGGTCGGGGCCGTTCTGGCCCAGGGCGGTGGCCCAGTCGATGGCGATCGACTGGGGGCCGTCGGCGCCGATCCGTACGGGGACCCGGGCGCCGGGGAACACGAGGGGCAGGGCCTCGGCCGGGAACGGGTTGCCCACCTGCACCTGGTAGGGCTGGCCGCCCACCGGAACCACGGTGAGCGTGAAGACGTGGACGTCGTGGCCCTCGTGGTTGCGGACACCGAGGGGCTGGTTGGCCACGACCACGGCCTCGGCCGGGGCGCCGGTGGCCAGGATGGCGGCCGAGCCGCCGTCGGCCGGCGGGCCCATCGTCACCACGGGCGGCTCCTCGCCGAACACGACGGCGATGCGGTTCCCGTCCTGCGGGTCGACCCGGATCGAGACCGCCACGCCCCCGCCCAACTGGGGCAGGACGACCTCGTGGACCCGCTGTCGGCACTGGGCCAGGTAGGGCTGGGCCCCGTCGAGGAAGACCTGCACGGTCAGGTCGCACACCCGGTAGTTCTCGGCGCCGAAGGAGACCCCGGCCCCGTTGACGTCGACCCCGACGACCAGCCCGCGAGCCGGGATGCCCCGGTTGACCAGGTCGCCGTCGACCCCTCCCGTGAACCCCCGCAGGGAGTCGAACAAGCCCATCGCACCGCCCTTCCGTGATGTCGTCGTGCGGGGACCACTGTGGGCCGGCCCCGGCCCGGCGTCATGAGTGGTGGGCGCGCAACCGGGGGCGGGGGAGGACGAGGGGAGTGCCCGTGAGCGGGTCGGCGATGACCTGGCAGGGCAGGCCGAAGACGGCCTCGACCAGCTCGGCGGTCACGACCTCCGACGGCGGGCCCTCGGCCACGATCCGCCCGTCGGCCATCGCCACCAGGTGGTGGGCGTAGCGGCAGGCCAGGTTGAGGTCGTGGAGGACGATGACGACGGTGCGGCCCTCGGTCTCGTTGAGGTCGGCCAGCAGGTCGAGCACCTCCACCTGGTGGGCCAGGTCGAGGTAAGTGGTCGGCTCGTCGAGCAACAGCAGCGGGGTGCCCTGGGCGAGGGTCATGGCGATCCACACCCGCTGGCGCTGGCCGCCGGAGAGCTCGTCGACGGCCCGGTCGGCCAGGTCGGTGGTGCGGGTGACGGCGAGGGCCCGGGCGACGGCCTCGGCGTCCTCGGGGGACCACTGCCGGTACCAGCGCTGGTGGGGGAACCGGCCCCGGCCGACCAGGTCGGCGACGGTGATGCCGTCGGGGGCGGTGGGCGTCTGCGGGAGGAGGCCGAGGCGCCGGGCGACCTCGCGGGTCGGCAGCGAGTGGATGTCGGCGCCGTCGAGCAGCACCGCCCCGGTGAGCGGCTTGAGCAACCGGCCCAGGCCCCGCAGCAGGGTCGACTTGCCACAGGCGTTGGCCCCCACGATCACGGTGATCTCGTGGGCCGGGACGACGATGTCGAGGTCGGGCACGATCAGGCGCCCGCCGTAGGACAGCGAGATCGACCGGGCCCGCAGGTCGGTGGGGGAGGTGGCCTCGGGGGGTGGGGCCAGGTCGGAGGGCGGCGGTTCGGGAGGCTTGGTCAGGTCCATGAGCTGGTCATCCCCCTCGGCCGACCCGGTTGGACCAGGCGAGGAGGAGCAGGAGGTAGGGGGCGCCGAGGACCGCGGTGACGATCCCGACGGGAAGCTCGCCGGGGGCGATGATGCGCTTGGCGATGAGGTCGGCCAGGCCGAGCAGGAGGGCGCCGAACGCCGCCGACGGCAGCAGCCCGACCGTGCGGCCCCCGGCCAGGCGGCGGGCGATCTGGGGCGAGGCCAGGGCGACGAAGGCGATCGGCCCGCTCGCCGACACCGACACCGCGGCCAGGCCCACGCCGACCAGCAGGAGCAGGCCCCGGACCCGCTCGACCCTGGTGCCGAGGGCCTTGGCGGCGTCGTCGCCCAGCTCGAGCATCCGGAGCTGGCGGGCCAGCAGGAGGGCGGCGGGCACGAGGACGGCGAGGGCCACCCAGAGGGGCTGGAGGTCCTCCCAGCTGCTCCCGCTCACATCGCCGGCCAGCCACACCGCGGCCCGCGAGGCGTCGTAGATGTCCGCCCGGGTGAGGAGCCAGGCGGTGACCGCCGACATGAAGGCCCCGACGGCGATGCCGATCAGGATCAGGCGGTAGGTCGACACCCCGGCCTTCCACGCCAGGAGGTAGACGGCGAGGGCCGAGCCGGTCGCCCCCGCCAGCGCGCCCAGGGCGATCTGGGTCGGCGAGCCGGCGAACAGCACGATGATGGCGACGGCGCTGGCCGCGGCGCCGGCGTTCACACCGATCAGGTCGGGGCTGGCCAGGGGGTTGCCGGTGATGCGCTGGAACACGCCGCCGGAGATCCCGAAGGCGGCGCCGATCGACGCGGCCAGGGCGGCCCGGGGGAGGCGCAGCTCGTGGATCACCAGCCGGTTGGGGTCGATGCCCTCGCCGGCGAGGGTGCGGAGCACCTCCCGGAACGAGATCGGGTAGTCGCCCACCGACACCGCCCAGCACACGACGAGGAAGGCCAGCACGCCGAGCACGACGGTGACGACGATGGCTCGCGGATCGAGCCGCAGCGAGACCGGGCCGACCCGGAGGACGGTGATGCCCCGCGGGTGGAGGGGCGCCGGGCGGGGCGCGGTGGGGAGGGTCGGGGCGGTCACAGCTCGGCCAGGTTGCGCCGACGGATGATGGCGATGAAGACCGGCGTGCCGATCATGGCGGTCATGATGCCGACCTGCACCTCGCCGGGGCGGGCGATCAGCCGGCCGACGGTGTCGGCGCCGAGCAGCAGCGACGGGGCCAGGACGAGCGACCAGGCCAGGATCCACCGGTAGTCGGGGCCGCAGATGGCCCGGGCCACGTGGGGGATGACCAGCCCGACGAACACGATCGGCCCGGCGCCGGCCACCGCGGCCCCGCACAGCACGATCGAGGCGAGGGCGGCGTTGAACCGGGCCCACCCGAGGCTGAGCCCCAGGCTCCGGGCCACGTCGTCGCCGAGGGCCAGGCCGTTGAGCCAGCGGCCCTGCACCAGCCCGTAGAGGGCGCCGAGGCCGATGAACGGGAGCACGGCGCGGATCACGTCGTCGTCCCGGCCGGCGAGCGAGCCCACGGCCCAGAACCGGTACTCGTTGAGCGTGGCCTGGTCGGCCAGCAGGACGGCGGTGGTGAGGGCGATCAGCAGGGCGCTCATGGCGGCGCCGGCCAGCGCCAGCTTCACGGGCGAGGCGCCGCCGCGGCCGAGCGAGCCGAGGGCGTAGACGACCGCCCCCGCGACCGCGGCGCCGACGAAGCCCAGCCAGACGAACCCGAGCGGGTCGGAGATGCCGAGGGTGTTGATGCCGATGACGACCGCCAGCGACGCCCCGGCCTGGACCCCGAGGATCCCGGGGTCGGCCAGCGGGTTGCGGGTGAGGCCCTGGATCAGGGTGCCGGCCATGCCCAGGGCGCCGCCGACGGCGAGGCCGAGGATCGTGCGGGGGACCCGGAGGCTGCGCACGACCGACCACTCCCGGGCGGCGACGGTGTCGGTGGGGCGGGCGTGGACCAGCGAGTCCCACACCCGGTCGAAGGAGATGGGCCGGGCGCCGAGCGCGAGCGAGCAGGCGACGACCAGCCCGAGCACGCCGAGGGCGGCCAGGAGCCCCAGCCCCCGGCCCCAGCCGCTGTTGAGCAGGCCGTCGCGACGCGACCGGGCGACGATCGTCGACGGCGCAGTCACACCACGTCGGGGTCGGCGTTCGCCACCACCTCGGTGAGGTCGCTCATCACACGGGCCAGGTTCGCGTACCCGGGTGCGAGGACCACCTCCCAGCGGCCGACCTGACCGGCCTCGATGGCGGCGACCCCCTCTTCGGCGCCGTCGGGGATGATCTCGGCCATCTGCTCGACGGTCCCGCCGCGGGAGTCGCCCATGAGGACGTCGGCCTGGTAGCGGTCGAGCTCCTCCCAGCTGAGGGTCTCCCAGTACTGCTCGTCGGTGTCGGGTTCGACGATGTCCATGCCCAGGCTCTGGTAGGTGCTCAGGTCGGCGTAGCCGGACGGCACCGCGACGTAGAGCTGGTCGACGGTGCCGCTGGCGAACATGAAGGTCAGCCCGGGCTTGTCGGCCAGCGCCGCCTCGAGGTCGGCGGTGGCGGTCTCGAAGGCCTCGATGGCCGCGGTGACCTGTTCGCCGTCCATGTCGGCGCCGAGGGACTCGGCGAGGTCGGCGACGCGTCCGGCGGTCTCCTCCAGCGGTCGGCCGCCGGAGTAGAGGGCGACGATCGGAGCGGCGGCCGCGACGTCGTCGATGATGTCAGCCTCGATGCCCCAGTACTCGCCCTCGTTGAAGCTGCCGGTGACGATGATGTCGGGCTCGAGCAGGCGGAGCCGCTCGAGGTTGACCTTGCCGTACTCATCGCCCAAGGACTCCATGGCATCGGGGTCGGCCAGCCCCAGCGGGTCGGTGGTGCCGTCGGGCAGCTCCCGCTGGCCGAAGGTGGCGTCGACCTCGATTCCGAGGTCCCACAGGGCGCCGGCCATGCTCACCTCGGCGACGATCACGTCGGGGGCCTCGTCCAGCTCGTGGGTGACGTCGAAGTCGTCGGTGAACGACCAGGGTCCTTCGACGCTCTCGGTGCGGTCCGCGTCGATGTCGGCGGCCGGCTCGTCCCCACCCTTGGACGATCCGCTACAGGCGCCAAGGAGGAGGGCGGCGACGACGAGGGCGGACATCAGACGAGCACGCATGACCGGCAAGCCTGGCACACGGAGTTAGGGAGTCCTAACGGGCGAGGAGGACCGACGACCCGTGGCCGAACAGGCCCTGGTTGGCGGTGATGCCGACCCGGGCATCGGGGACCTGGCGGTCGCCGGCCCGGCCCCGGAGCTGCCAGGTGACCTCGCACACCTGGGCCAGGGCCTGGGCCGGGACGGCCTCGCCGAA
>CAYQGF010000210.1:0-6914 GCA_964416885.1 uncultured Iamiaceae bacterium | reverse complement strand
CCGGGGTGTCGTCGCCCTCGCTGCGGAGCCGCTCGAACAGCTCCGGCCCGGCGCCCGAGCGGACCTCGACCGGGATGCCCGTGGCCTCCGTGAAGTCGCGGAAGACCTCCTCGGTGCCGTAGTGGGCCCGGCCGTTGTAGACGACGAGGGTGCCCCCGCCGCCGCTGGAGGTGGCGACGGCACCTATGACGATGGCGGTGACCACCACGACGACGAACACCGGGATGGGCCACCGGCGGCGGATGAGGGCTGAGAGCATCGGACGACCTCGGGGCCGAGGGGCAGGGCGGTGGACCCGCGGCCGAGCGTAGTGAGGCGGTCGGCAGACCGAACAGGCAGAGGTCGGCTCGCTGACCGGCCCGGCGGGGCGGCGGGTAGCGTTCCCGGACGTGACCGACCGGCCCGCCATCCGCGCCACCCGGGTCCGCAAGACGTTCGGGGCGGCCGTGGCCGTCGACGACGTCGACCTGGTGGTCGAGCCGGGCACGCTGGTCGCCCTCCTCGGCCCGAGCGGATCGGGCAAGACGACGCTGCTGCGGATGATCGCCGGCTTCGAGGTGCCCGATGCCGGCACGGTCGAGGTCGACGGGCAGCTGATGGCCGGCCCCGACGGGTGGGTCGAGCCCGAGGACCGCCGGGTCGGGATGGTGTTCCAGGACGGCGCCCTGTTCCCCCACCTCACCGTCGACGGGAACGTGCGCTTCGGCCAGCCCGACGCCGAGCGGGCCACCGCCGCGCTGGACCTGGTGGGCCTGGCCGACCGGGGCCGGTCCTACCCCCACGAGCTGTCCGGCGGCGAGCGCCAGCGGGTCGCCCTGGCCCGGGCCCTGGCCATGGGCCCCCGGGTCGTCCTGCTCGACGAGCCGTTCGCCGCCCTCGACGCCGGGCTCCGCGTCGCCCTGCGCGAGGAGGTCGCGGCCATCCTCCGCGACGCCGGGGCCACCGCCGTGCTCGTCACCCACGACCAGCAGGAGGCCCTCTCGCTGGCCGACCAGGTCGTCGTGATGCGGGCCGGGCGGGTCGAGCAGGCCGGCCCGCCCGAGGAGGTCTACGCCCGGCCCGCGACCCGGTGGTCGGCCGAGTTCCTGGGTGCCGCCGACGTGCTCCCCGGGTCGGCCGCCGGTGGGTCGGTGCAGTGCGTGCTGGGGACCTTCGTCGCCCCCGCCGGCGTCGAGGGGGCCGTCGAGGTCGTCGTCCGGCCCGAGTCGCTGGTCCTCGCCGCCCGCTCGGGGTCGGGGCCCGGGTCGGGGCCGGGGTCGGCGGCGGCGGCGGGCCCGGCCGCGGTGGTGCGGGGCCGGTCGTTCTACGGCCACGACCAGTTGGTGCGGGTCGAGCTGGAAGGCGGCCTCGTCGTGCAGAGCCGGGTGATCGGTGCGGCGCCGTGGCGGGTGGGCGACGAGGTCCGGCTCGAGGTCGTCGGCCCCGTGAGCGTCCTCCCCCTGCCAACCCCCTGAACCTGCGGCACCTTCGGAGCAAGACCGTCGACATCTGCCGCAGGTTCGGGAGGGGGTGGACGTCGACGGCACCGCGAGAACGGGAGGGACGGGCGCGGTACGGTCCGGCGCCATGGACATCAGGGTGGCCGTGATCGGGGCGGGGTCGTGGGGCACCACGGTGGCGGCGCTCGCCGCGGCCAACACGCCGACGATGATCTGGTCCCGGCGGGCCGAGCTGGCCGAGCAGATCAACACCGAGCACTGCAACGGCGACTACCTCGCCGACTACACCCTCCCGGCCACGCTGGAGGCCACCGCCGACCTGGAGGAGGCGGTCCGGGGCTGCGACGTCCTCGTCATGGGCGTGCCGTCGTCGGGGTTCCGGGGCGCCCTGGAGGACGTCGCCGAGTACCTGCGGCCCTGGGTCCCGGTCATCAGCCTCACCAAGGGGCTGGAGGTCGGCACCCGCAACCGGATGAGCGAGATCGTCACCGAGGTCGTCCCCGGCCACCCGGTCGGCGTGCTCACCGGGCCCAACCTGGCCAAGGAGATCCTGGCCGGCCACGCCGCGGCCACGGTCATGGCCATGGACGACCACAACGTCGCCATCGCCCTGGCCCGCCTGTTCCGGACCGACCTGTTCCGCGTCTACACCAACGAGGACGTCGTCGGCTGCGAACTGGGCGGCGTCCTGAAGAACGTCATCGCCATCGCCGCCGGGATGGCCGACGGGCTCGGCGCCGGCGACAACACCCGGGCGGCCGTCATCACCCGCGGCCTCTCGGAGATCACCCGCCTCGGGATGGCGCTCGGCGGGGAGGCCCTCACCTTCTCGGGGCTGGCCGGCATGGGCGACCTGATCGCCACCTGCATCAGCCCCCAGAGCCGCAACCGGCACGTCGGGGAGCGGCTGGGCGAGGGCCAGACCATCGAGGAGATCATCGAGGCCATGAACATGGTCGCCGAGGGGGTGAAGACCTCGAAGGTCGTGTGGGAGCTGGCCCAGGAGCTCGACATCGAGATGCCGATCGCCGAGGAGGTCAAGGCCGTCTGCCACGACGGGCGCACCGCGGAGGAGGCCTACCAGGGCCTGCTCAAGCGGGACTCGGGCCACGAACTGGCCGGGGTGCGCCAAGGCGTGTGAACCTCGGCGGGTGCCGAACAAGCCCCGTCTGATGCCGCTTCGCTGGTGGCAGGAGCGATCGCCGCGCCTGTCGCTGCGGCCGAGCGGCCCGGTCACGGACGGGACCGACGAGGGCGTCACGGCGCGCTGGCTGCCCCGGCTCCGGGAGTCCGACTGGGTGCTGCCGGCGTCGCTCGCCCGCGATGACGTGGTCCCGACCTGGACCGCGCTCGGCGTCGTCGACGGCCCGGTCACCTCCACCGTCGACCCCCGGGGCCTGGTCACGACCCTCGACGCCTACTCGCTCGACTGGTGGGTCGGGGCCGACGACCGCTGGTACCTCCCGGCCCGGGAGCCCGGCGTCACCCAGGTCCGGATGGAGCACGCCCCGGTGGTCGAGACGACGATGCGGGTCCCCGGCGGCGAGGTCGTCCACCGGGCCTTCGCGGCGCGGGGCGGCAAGTGGTTCGGCGGCGACGACTGGGTGGTCGTCGAGGTCGAGAACCGCTCGGCCCTGCCCGTGGTGCTGGCGTGGGCGGTCCGGCCGTTCTCGCCGACGTCGGTCAGCGGTACCCAGACGATGGGCGTCGAGCCGGCCGCCGGGGTGGCGCCCGGCGCCAACGGGCCTCAGGTCGTCACCGCGTGGGGCGAGCCGCTCGGCGTGCTGCCCCGCCTGCCATCGCGCTGGGCCCGGGCGGTCGACGGCCAGGACGTGTCGTCGGTGGTGATGGCGGGCGAGGCGAGGAGCGGCCCGGTCACGCCCGTGGCCGGCGAGGGCGGCGACTTCGAGGACGGGCCCGACTGCGAGGTGGCCACCATGGCCCTCCTGGTCCCGCTGCCCCACACCGCCACGGCCCGGATCCTGCTCCTGCCCCACGGCGCGCACCCTGACGCGGCCGACGGGGCGGGGGACGAGGAGGGGCGCACCACCGTCGCCTGGCCCGGCGACCTGCCGGCCGCCGAGGCCGTGGCCCGGGGCTGGTCGTCGCTGGTCGCCGAGGGGCCACGGGTCGAGGTGCCGGACCCGGTCCTGTCCGACGCCGTCGAGGCGGCCCGGCGGTCGGTCCTGCTCGCCCACCGGGTCGAGCGGGAGCCGGCCGCCGACGACCGCCAGGCCCCCGACGCCACGCACCGCATCACCACCCGTGGCGGGTGGGACCGTCGGCCCGACCCCGTGCTCGATCAGATGGAGGTCCTCACGGCCCTGGCCCGGTGGGGCCACCACGACGCCGCCGACCGGGCCCTGATCAGCTGGCCCGAGGGCCAGCAGAAGGGCGGCGGCTTCGGGTCGGTCGAGGCCACCGTCGCCGCCCTGGAGGCGCTGGCCGCTCACGCTGTCGCCGCCGGCGATGCCGGTCCGGCCCGGGCCTGGCTGCCCGAGGTCGGCGGAGCGATCGAGTGGCTGGGCCGCCGGGCCCGGCGGCCCGCTCCCGACGACGACCCCGTCCTGGTGGCGGCCGGCCTCGATGCCGCATCGGTCGTCCTCGCCCTGGTCGGCCAGCCCGACGCCGCCGCCGCAGTACTGGGAGCAGCACCGGTCGTTCCGGCGACCACTTCTGCTCCCAGTACGGAGCTCGAGACGGAGCTCGACGCCCCGTCGGTGACGCCGCGGGAGGTCGCCGCGGCCGCGGTGGCGGCGACGCGGGCTGGGGGAGAGGCCTCCGCCGTCTGGGCGCTGCTGCGGCGGGCGTCGGCCACCTGGACCTGGAGCGACCCCGAGCGCTGGTCGGGCGACGACCTCCTGGTCCCGGCCCGGCTCCTGACCGCGGTCGGCCGGATGCTCGTCGACGACCGGCCCGACGGTCTCGCCCTCACGACCTGGATGCCGCCGGCCTGGTGGGGCCTGGGCTGGGAGGTCCACGGCGTGCCCACCCGGTGGGGCCGGATCTCCTACGCGGTGCGCTGGCACAGCGGTCGCCCGGCCCTGCTGTGGGAGCTCGGCCCCGCGCTCGACGGCATCGCCGGCGCGCCGGTGCTCACCGCCCCCGGCATCGACCCGGCGTGGTCCAGCACCGAGCGCCGGGGCGAGGCCCTGCTGGCCGCCGTCGCCCCGCCGCCCGAGGTCGACGCCGGCCCGCCGGTCTCGAGCACCGGTGGCGCGGCCGTCGCCGCCCCGCCGCGCTCGGTCTGGCGGCCCCAGGACCCCGGCCCCGACGCCCCTGACGCCCCCGACGGCTCCTTCTCCTGACCGGCCGCTCGGCCGGACCGTCGGACCGGCGGACCGTCGGACCGCCGGACCGCCGGACCGCGCGCACACAACGGGGTCAGACCCCATTGTGTGCCGCGGTCGGGGCGGTCCCGTGTGGCGGCGGACGGCCCGGCGCGCCAGGATCGGCCGATGACCGACGCCGGCGACGATCAGCCCGAGGCGGGCGCCGCCGACCAGCCGGTCCGTGCGGACAGCGCGCTCGTGCCCACGGAGGGCGACGGGCTGGTGACCCTCGACGACGAGTTCGGCCCGGCCAGCGGCGACGAGGTCTTCGGGCTGCCCACCCTCCGCCGGCTGCTGGCCGAGACCGGGGTCGCCGACGAGACGGTGCAGCGGGCCGAGGAGGCCGGGGTCCTCGGCTTCTTCGCCATCGAGCGCTTCGCCGTCCCCGAGCCGGCCCGCTACGACCTCGACGAGCTGGCCGAGGTCACCGGCATGCCGGTCCAGCAGATCACCCTGATGTGGCGGTCGCTCGGCCTGCCCGAGCCCCGGCCCGGCGTCCGGCTCTTCACCGAGGTCGACGCCGAGATGCTCGGCACCGTCGCCGGGCTGATGGAGCTGGGCCTGATCGAGCCGGACCTGGCGGCCCAGATGAGCCGGGTGATCGGCTGGTCGCTGGCCCGGGTGGCGGCCGCCATGGTCGACTCGATCGACGCCGACCCGGCCGGGCGGGCCGCCGACGACCCGGAGCTCGCCGTGTTCTCCAGCACGATGCTCCCGACGATGGCCCAGATCATCGAGCACGTCTGGCGCCGGCACCTCCAGATCGCGGCCCGGCGCCGCATCGCCCGGGAGCTGGAGGAGCCCGATGCCCCGGCGGTGCAGGCGGTGGGCTTCGCCGACATGGTCGGGTACACGACCCTCAGCCAGCAGGTCGACGAGCACACCCTCGCCACCGTGGTCGGGCGGTTCGAGGAGATCGCCTACGACACGGTCACCAGCTTCGACGGCCGGGTCGTGAAGATGATCGGCGACGAGGTCATGTACGTCACCGACGACCCCGCCGAGGCGGTGCGGATCGGCTTGGCGTTGGCCGACGAGTACGCCGCCGACGAGGCCCTGAGCGACGTCCGGGTCGGCATCGCCTGCGGGCCGGTCGTCGAGCGGGAGGCCGACCTGTACGGCCCGGTGGTCAACCTGGCCAGCCGGATCTCCCACATCGCCTTCCCGGGCTCGGTGATCACGACCGAGGAGGTCCACGCCGCGGTGGCCGAGGAGCCGAGCCTGGCCTGGAAGTCGCTCAAGCCCCGGCGCATCAAGGACATCGGCCGGATCCCGCTGTGGTCCGTGCGCCGGGCCGACGACCCGGACCGGGCCGGTGGCCGGCCCCGCTCCGACGTGCGGGAGCGGCGCACCGAGGCCCGCGAGGCCCGCCTCGCCGCGCTGGAGGAGGCCCGGTCGCGGGGCCGCGCCCTGTTCCACGGGGTCCACGCCAACCCCGAGTGACCCTTCCCCCGTCGGTTGCGTCCGAACTTTGAGTGATCTGTTCCGCCTGGCGGTCTTTTCCGCTCAAAGTTCGGGGGTGGGCGGGGTGGCGTACGGTCGGGGGATGGATCTGGTCATCAGGGGCGGCACGGTGGTCGACGGGAGCGGGGCCGCGCCCCGCACCGCGGACGTCGGCATCGCCGGCGGGCGCATCGTCGAGGTCGGCCGGGTCGACGGCACCGGCGCCCGGGAGGTCGACGCCGACGGCCTGCTCGTCACGCCCGGCTTCGTCGACATCCACACCCACTTCGACGGCCAGGCCACGTGGGACCCGGTGCTGGCCCCGTCGTCCCAGCACGGCGTCACCACCGTCGCCATGGGCAACTGCGGGGTCGGCTTCGCCCCGGCCCGGCCCGACCGCCACGACTGGCTGATCTCGCTGCTGGAGGGCGTCGAGGACATCCCCGGCACGGCGCTGACCGAGGGCATGACGTGGGGGTGGGAGTCGTTCCCCGAGTACCTCGACGTGCTGGAGCGGACGGCCCGCACCGTCGACGTCGCCGCCCACGTCCCCCACGCCCCGCTGCGCACCTACGTGATGGGGGAGCGGGGCGCCGACCACACCGAGCACCCGAGCGAGGCCGAGGTCGCCGAGATGGCCCGGCTCACCGGGGAGGCGATGGCCGCCGGGGCGATCGGGTTCGCCACCAGCCGCACCGAC
>CAYQGF010000209.1:0-6932 GCA_964416885.1 uncultured Iamiaceae bacterium | reverse complement strand
TTGACGAACACCGGGCCCAGCTCGATGTCGAAGGTCTCCCGGCTGGCCCGGAAGATGCGGGTGCCCATCACGTCGGCCGGGAGCAGGTCCGGCGTGAACTGGATGCGGGAGAAGGTGCCCGACACCGTGCGGGACAGGGTCTCGGCGGCGAGCGTCTTGGCCAGGCCCGGCACGCCCTCGAGCAGGACGTGTCCCTTGGCCAGGAGGGCGACCATGAGCCGCTCGATCGGTCGGTCCTGGCCGACGATCACCCGGCGCACCTCGGACTGCACCCGGTCGAGCAGGGTGGCGGCCTCGGCGGGCGAGGGGGTGCGGGGCTTGTCGAGCGACGGGCTGTCGGTCATCGGTCCTCCGGTCGGCGGTCGCCTCAGGCTAGAGGCCACCACCCCCGCGCCGGCTGGCGCCCCGAGGGTGTCCCGTCCCCCGTCCGGCGTAACGTCATGACGTATGCGGTTGCTGGTGGTGGAGGACGAGGTCGACCTGGCCGAGGCCCTGGCCCGGGGGCTGCGCCGCGAGGGCTATGCCGTCGACGTCGCCAACGACGGGGCCCAGGCGGTCGAACGGCTCCAGGTCACCGCCTACGACCTGGTCTGCCTCGACCTCAACCTCCCCGACACCGACGGCCTGGAGCTGTGCCGCCGGCTCCGCACCGACCCCAGCCTGGCGCCGGGCGACGAGGTGCCGGCGCCCCGGGTCCTGATGCTCACCGCCCGCGACGCCGTCGACGACCGCATCGCCGGCCTCGACCAGGGGGCTGACGACTACCTGGTCAAGCCGTTCTCCTTCGGGGAGGTCTCGGCCCGGGTCCGGTCGCTGCTGCGGCGCGACGCCGGGCGCACCACCGCCGAGGTGCGGGTCGGGCCGCTCCGTCTCGACGCGGCCCGGTTCGAGGCGTGGCGGGACGACCGGCGCCTCGACCTCACGGCCAAGGAGTTCGCCCTGCTCCGCTACTTCATGGCCCACCCCGGCCACGTGATGAGCCAGGAGCGCCTGCTCGAGCACGTGTGGGACGAGCACGCCGACCCGTTCACCAACACGGTGCGGGTCACCGTCGGCACCCTGCGGCGCAAGCTCCAGGTCGACGGCGAGGGGCCGCTGATCGAGACGGTCGTGGGCCGCGGCTACCGCCTCGTCGACAGCGACGACGGCCTCGGCGACGACGGATGAACCGGGTGGGCGCGCCGGTCGAGCCGCCGGTGGCCGGACGGCCCGGGGCCGGCACCTCCAGCCGGATGACGACGCCGCGCATCGAGGAGGTGGCCCTCCGGCTGCCCGACTGGATGGGCTCGATCCGGTTCCGGCTGACGGCCCTCTACTCGCTCGTGCTGTTCGGCCTGGCCGCGGTCCTCGTCGGCGGGCTGTACCTCGCCCTCGCGGCCCGCCTCGACGACAACCCGGTGGCCCGCACCAGCGCGGGCGTCCTGGTGCAGATCCAGCCCGACGGCAGCCAGGTGGTCGAGCCGGTGGAGACCAGCGACCTGGTGTCGTTCGAGGAACGGGTCAACCGCAGGTCGCTCCAGCTCCTGCGGGGCTACAGCTTCGCGGCCCTCGGCCTCCTGTTCGTCGCCAGCCTCGGCGTCGGGTGGTTCGTCGCCGGGCGGGTCATGGCCCCGATCGACCGGATCACCGCGGTGGCCCGCGACATCCAGGTCACCGACCTGTCGCGCCGCATCGACCTCCGAGGGCCGCCCGA
The DNA here is from genome assembly GCA_964416885.1 of uncultured Iamiaceae bacterium. Lineage (GTDB taxonomy): Bacteria > Actinomycetota > Acidimicrobiia > Acidimicrobiales > Iamiaceae > Iamia. The sequence continues at coordinate 5,239 of CAYQGF010000209.1, read as the reverse complement.
CGAGCTCAAGGACCTGGCCGACACCTTCGACGACATGATCGGCCGGCTGGAGGATGCCTTCCAGCAGCAGCGGCGGTTCATCCAGGAGGCGTCGCACGAGCTGCGCAACCCGCTGGCGGTCATCCGCACCAACCTCGACGTGGCCCTCGACGACCCCGATGCCTCGGTGGAGGACCTGCGGACGACCAGCGAGGTGGTGCTGCGGGCGGCGTCCCGCATGGGCGTCCTGGTCGACGACCTGCTCACCTACGCCCGCGAGGGCTCGCCGGCCCGCGAAGTGTCGCGGGTGGTGCTGGCCGACGTGGTCGACGACACCGTCGCCGAGTTCGGGGCCTCGGCCTCGGCCCGGCGGGTCGAGCTGGTGAGCCAGCCCCGGGTGCCCGGCGAGCCCGAGGTCGCGGTCGACGGCGACCGGGTCGCCCTGCGCCAGGCGGTCGCCAACCTGGTGGCCAACGCCGTCCGGCTGGCCCCCGAGGGCACCAGCATCCGGCTGGCTGCCGGCCGCGACGGGCCGTGGGCGTGGATCGCCGTCGACGACGCCGGTCCCGGCATCCCGGCCGAGCACCACGAGCACGTCTTCGAGCGGTTCTGGCGGGGCGACCAGCGCCGGGCCCGGGCCGAGGGCCGCAGTGGGCTGGGCCTCGCCATCGTCCGCCAGATCGCCGAGGCCCACGGCGGCGAGGTCAAGCTGGCCGACAACCCCCGGGGCGGCTCCACCTTCACCGTGTGGCTCCCCGAAGCCAGGTCGCAGACCGGGCGGGCCTGACCGCCTGCCGTCCGCCCGGGCCATCCCCGCCGAAGCGGTTTCGCCGCCGGCTCGGGCTGGCGCTTGCCCGACCAACCTTCGGGGCTGCCGCCGGGCCCACCGGAACGGCTCGCGGGCGATCCGGCCATCTGCCGTCGCGTCCTTCGCTCCGACGCCGCCGACGCACCGCCCAGGCTCTACGGTCCCGGGGGTGAGCATCGTCATCATCAACGCCATCACCGTGCCGTCCGACAGCGGCGACGAGCTGGCCAAGCGGTTCGCGGCGCGGGCCGGGGCCGTCGACGGCCAGGAGGGCTTCGAGGGCTTCGAGCTGCTCCAGCCCACCGACGGGCGCGACCAGTGGCTGGTGGTGACCCGGTGGCGCGACCAGGAGAGCTTCGAGGCCTGGATGAACAGCCCGGCGTTCGGGCACGGCCATCGCGACGCCTCCGAGCGCGCCGGGGGCGAGGCCAAGCCGCCGGTGTCGATCGCCAGCGAGGTCTGGGCGTTCACGCCGGCCGGCGGCTCCCAGCCCGCCGAGGGCTGATTGCTCGTCGGGGCGGCCCTCGCCCAGGCCCACGAGGTCGGGGCGTGGGTCGTGGTGGTCGGCAACGCCGTGGCCGGGCTGTGGGCGTTGGGCGCCCACCGGTTCCCCGCGCTCCGGGCCCGGGCGCTGTGGGTCTTCACCGCGGTGGTCGAGGTGGCGATCTTCGTGCAGGTCGGCCTGGGTGTCGCCTACCAGAACGTCGAGGACATCGAGCCCACCCAGTTCCACATGCTCTACGGCTTCTCGGGGCTGTTCGCGGTCGGGATCCTGTACTCCTACCGGAACCAGCTCCGCGACAAGGTCCACCTGCTCTACGGGCTGGGCGGCCTGTTCCTGATGGGCCTCGGCATCCGGGCCATGGTCCTGCACCGATGAAGGAGTTCCCCTGATGACCGTGACCGGGCTGGAGGAGGTGGTCGCCGAGGCCGTCGCCGCGCACCATGTGCCGGGCATGGTGGCCGGCGTGTGGTCCGGTGGGGAGGCGACGGTGGTCGCCCACGGCGTGGCCAGCGTCGAGACCGAGGCCCCGCTGCGGCCCGACACGTTGTTCCAGATCGGGTCGGTCAGCAAGACGTTCACCTCGGCGCTGGTGGGGCTGCTGGTCGCCGAGGGCCGGGTCTCCTACGACGACCCGGTGGCGCGCCACCTCCCGGACCTGGCCGCGGCCCTGGCGCCTGCGGTCGACCTCGAGGCGGTGACGGTCGAGCACCTCCTCAGCCATCAGGTCGGCTTCGACGGCGACCACCTCTTCACCCACCCGGGGGCCACCCTGGCCGACCTGGGGGCGGCCACGCCGCTGTTCGCGCCGGGGGAGGGCCACTCGTACAACAACGCCGCCTTCAGCCTGGCCGGGGCGTTGGTCGCGGCGGTGGAGGGCGAGGCGTTCGTCGACGTGCTGGGCCGCCGCTTGCTCGGGCCGCTCGGGATGCGCACGGCGTGCGTCAGCGCCGACGAGGCCATCACCCGGCCCGTCGCCCTGCCCCACCTGGTCGTCGGGGACGAGGCCGCGGTCCTGCGCCGGGCCGGCTGGCAGCCGGGGTGGGAGCTGAGCGAGCTCGACCAGCCGGCCGGAGGCCTGGTCGCCTCGGTCGAGCACCTGCTGCGGTGGGGCCGGTTCCAGCTCGACGGCCGGGCCGACGACGGCGCGACGGTGCTCGACGACGCTGCTCGCGCCCGGCTCCACACCCCGGTGGTCGAGGCGGACCAGGTGGCCGGCGCCGGCCTCGACTGGGAGGTGCGGGTCGTCGACGGGGTGACGACCGTCGGTCACGGCGGGTTGACCGTCGGCTACTCGACGTCGTTCGTGGTCGTGCCCGAGCGGGAGGTCGTGGTGGCCTGCTGCACCCACGCCACCAACGGGGCGGCGGTGAACCAGGCGGTGCGGCGCTGGTTGCTGGAGGAGGTGGCCGGGCTGGTCTGGCGGGACCCGGAGCCCGACCCGGATGCGGTCGTCGACCCGGCCGTGCTCGGCCGCTACCTCGGTTCGTTCGGTGTCCTCACCGTCGAGGCGACCGACGCGCCGGGCCAGGTGCGGGTCTCCTCGGAGGTCCGGGACGACCTGGGCTGGCCCCGGATCGTGGTCGACCCGCCGGCGACGTTCGCCCTCACCGGCCCGTCGGACGCGGTCAGCATCGGTGGCCCCGGCCCGGCGCGCCTCCTCCGCTTCGGTGACGGCTGGCTCCACCTCGGCGGCCGGAGAGCGCCCAAGCTCTGACGCGCACTTGGTGTCAGACACCAAGTGCGCGTCAGGGGAGGGCTGAGCCGGGGACCCGGCCGAACCCGACCAGGTGCCCGGACCAGTAGTCGACCGAGGTCTCCTCGACCCGGTCCCGGCTGCTGCTGGCGTGGACGATCCGCCCGGCGCCGACGTACAGGGCGACGTGGGTGACGGTGCCCCGCGGTCCGCTCGAGCTGTAGAAGACGAGGTCACCGGGCTGGGCCTCGGCCCGGGTGATGCGCTGCGCCCAGGCCGCCTGGTCCCGTGAGGTGCGGGGCAGGGTCACGCCGGCCTGCTTCCAGGCCCAACTGGTCAGGCCGGAGCAGTCGAACCCGGCGTTGGGGCTGGAGCCCCCGTAGGTGTAGGTCCGCCCGACCTGCTGGCGAGCGGCGTCGACGGCGGCCTGGCCCGGCGTGCACCCGGCGAGGCTGGCGGCCCCGACGAGCAGGGCGAGGGCGAGGGCGGCGGTGGCGGAGCGGCGTCGGAGCACGTGAGGAGATCCCGGATCGATGACGATTCGATGACGAACCGTAACGGGATCGCAACATTGGTGCCAGTCGCCCCCCGCCCGGGGCGGGGCGGGGCGTGGTGGGGACGGCCTAGAGGTGCACCACCGGGCAGGTGACGGTGCGGGTGATCCCCTCGACCAACTGGACCCGGGAGACGATCATCTTCCCGAGGTCGTCGACGGTGTCGGAGTCGGCCCGGGCGATGACGTCGTAGCTGCCGGTGACGCCGTCGGCCGAGGTCACCCCCTCGATGCCCGCCACCTCGGCGGCCACCTGGGCAGCCTTTCCCACCTCGGTCTGGATCAGGATGTAGGCGCTGACGGCCACGGGGCGGCTCCTCCGCTCGAACGGGGCCGAGACGCCTCGCTCGCCCGGCGCGACGGCCGCCCACCCCAATGGTGGGCGGCCGCGATGGTACCGGCGGGTCAGGCGACCGTGGCGTCGATGGCGGGGGAGCCGGAGCCGATCGTCACCTTGCGGGGCTGGGCTGCCGCCGCCACCGGGATGCAGCGGGCCGGGGAGCGGACGCTCGAAGGCGCGGTCGAGCTCACGGAAGGGGTCGAAGCGGAGCAGCATCTGCGGTCCTCCCGGTGGCAGGAGGGGGAGCGGGCGCGCCGAAGCTGAGGGGGTGAGCGAACGCTCGACCCTGCCCCCGAGCCTCGACGCCGAGATCGACGAGGCGCTCGGCCTCCTCCCGCTCGTCGCGCCGCTGCCCGAGGTGGCCGACCGCGTCTTCGCCCGGCTGGTCGACCACCTCTGCGAGGCGCTGCTCCACGACATCCGCCACCGCCACGAGGGGGGCCAGACCGACCGGGTCGCGTACCTCAACGAGATGAGCGCGACGGTCGTCGCCCTCCAGGAACGCGGCCTGCTCGGCCCCGGCCTCCCACCCTCCCGATGGGGCCCCTCCGGCTGAGGTCGGACGCGACGAGGGCCGCCCCGGTCGGGACGGCCCTCGTCATGTCCTCGGGCGGACCTCAGTCGGCGAGGCGCTTCTCCAGCTCGCGCAGCTCGTCGGCCATCTCCTGCGGGAGCCGCTCGCCGATGAAGGCGAAGTGGCCCTCGATGAGCGGGATCTCGCCCCGCCAGGCCTCGTTGTCGACCTTCAGCAGCTCGGCCACGGTCTCGTCGGAGACGTCGAGGCCGCTGGTGTCGAGCGACTCGGCCGTCGGCACCCGGCCGATGGCGGTGTCGACCGCCTCGGCGGTGCCGTCGAGACGCTCGAAGACCCACTTGAGCACCCGGCTGTTCTCGCCGAAGCCGGGCCACAGGAACGAGCCGTCCTCGCCCTTGCGGAACCAGTTGACCCAGTAGAGCCGGGGCAGCTTGTCGTCGTCGGTGGCCTCGCCCACGTCGAGCCAGTGCTTCATGTAGTCGCCGGCGTTGTAGCCCATGAACGGCAGCATGGCGAAGGGGTCGAAGCGGACCTCGCCGATGGTGCCGGCGGCGGCGGCGGTCTTCTCCGAGCTCATGATCGAGCCGAGGAACGTGCCCTGCTGCCAGTCGAAGGACTCGGTGACCAGCGGGACGTTGGTGGCCCGGCGGCCGCCGAACAGGATGGCCGAGATCGGCACGCCCTTCGGGTCCTCCCACTCGGGGGCGATCGAGGGGCACTGCGCGGCCGGCGCCGTGAAGCGGGCGTTGGGGTGGGCGGCGGGGGCGCTGGACTCGGGCGTCCAGTCGTTGCCCTTCCAGTCGACGAGGTGCGAGGGAGGCGTGTC
>CAYQGF010000208.1:5522-6941 GCA_964416885.1 uncultured Iamiaceae bacterium | reverse complement strand
GAGTTGGATCGGCCCCCCAGGGCCGGTGCTAGGTTGCTCCAACCCCGCAAGGGGTGCTGGTCCCGTGGTGCAGTTTGGAGTGCACGCCGGCCTGTCAAGCCGGAGGTCGCGGGTTCAAATCCCGTCGGGACCGCTCCACCGTCGCCCCCCTCCCCGGGGGGCCGACGGCGAGGCTGGGTAGCTCAGTTGGCAGAGCGCACGCCTGAAAAGCGTGAGGTCACCGGATCGACGCCGGTCCCAGCCACCAGCAGCCGGACACGCGGTCTCTGGTACCGAGGTGTCCGGTCGCCGGACCTTTGGTCGACCGCCACGCGACGGCCATCGGTCGGCCACCGGGCGACAACCCCCGCTCGCGAGGGTGCGCGGCATGCCAACCATGCTGCGTCGTCTCTCAGCCATGCTCGCCCTCTCATTGGTCGCGGGCCTGTTCGCCACCTCACCACCGGTCGCCGCCGCTCCGCCGGGGCGGGTCGTCGTCACCGAGTGGATGTACAACGGCCTCGTCGCCGGCGACACCGGCGAGTTCGTCGAGCTGACCAACATCGGCGGCGAGCCCGTCGACCTGGCCGGCTGGTCCTACGACGACGACAGCCGGGCCCCTGGCGTCTTCGACCTCAGCGGCCTCGGCATCCTGGCCCCCGGCGAGTCCGCGGTGTTCACCGAGCTGGCCCCCACCACCTTCCGGAGCAACTGGGGCCTCTGCCCCGCCGCCAAGGTGACCGGTCCGTACTCGAACAACCTGGGCCGCGCCGACGAGATCAACATCTTCGACGCCGACGACCAGCTCGTCGACCGCCTGACCTACGGCGACCAGACCTTCCCCGGGACGATCCGGACCAACGGGGCCAGCGGCTGGGTGCAGACCGCCGGCCTCGGGGCCAACGACGTGACCAAGTGGTCCCGCGCCACCGTCGGTGACACCGAGAGCTCGCGGCGGTCGACCGCCGGCGAGATCGGCAGCCCCGGCCTCAGCACCCACGGCGGCACCGACCCGTGCGCCGTCGCCCCCGGCTCGGCCCCGACGGTCACCGTGGACGAGACGATCGTCGCCGGCTCGATCGGCGACCCGGACAACCCCGGCGTGGTCCTGACCCTCGCCGACACCGACACCTCGGCCGCCGACCTCACCGTCTCGGTCGCGTCGTCGAACGCGGCGGTCCTCCCGGTCGCGGGCGTCACCGTCGCGGGGAGCGGTGCCGAGCGCACCGTCTCCTTCGCCCCGACCGGCCGCGGCGTCGCCACGGTGACCTTCACCGTCGCCGACCCCGACGGCAACCAGGGCCAGGCGGCCCTGACCTACGGCGCCTCCAACGCCCGGCCCGACGCCAGCGGCGCCTACCACCACGGTCCCAGCGATGCCTCGGCCGCCCTCGACGTCGGCGACGGCTACGTGCTGCTGCTCAACGACGAGACCAACAC
>CAYQGF010000208.1:0-5422 GCA_964416885.1 uncultured Iamiaceae bacterium | reverse complement strand
CCGCCCTCGACGTCGGCGACGGCTACGTGCTGCTGCTCAACGACGAGACCAACACCATCTTCCTGCACCGGGCCGACCGGACCGGCCGCCCGGTGAAGACCTGGACCTTCACGTCCGCCCAGCTCGGGACCAGCGGCGAGATCGACTTCGAGGGCATCGCCCGCTCCGGCGACCGGCTGGTGCTGACCGGCTCGCACGGCAACAACCGGTCGGGCGCGGTCCGGCCGGAGCGTCGCACCCTGGTCGGGGCGACGATCACCGGGAGCGGGGCCGGCACCGAGCTGGCCTTCGCCGGTCGCTACAACGGCCTCTGGAACGACCTGTTGGCCTGGGACCAGGGCAACGGCAACGCCCTCGGCCTCACCGCGGCCGCCGCCCCCGGCGTGCTGCCCAACGCCCCGGGCGGCTTCAACATCGAGGCCGCCGAGTACGCCCCCGACGGCGAGACCCTCTACCTCGGCTTCCGGGCGCCGACGGTCGGCCCGGACCACGACGCCCTCGTCGTGCCGGTCACCAACGTCGAGGACCTGCTCGACGGCACCGGCCCGGCCGCCTTCGGCGACCCGATCCTGCTGGACCTCGACGGCCGGTCGGTGCGGGCGCTGGCGTCCAACGGTGCCGGTGGCTACCTGATCTCGGCCGGGGCGAGCCCCCAGAACGACAGCTGGGCCCTCTACACCTGGGACGGCCGGGCCGACCACGCCCCCGCCTTCAACCGTGAGCTCCCGGCCGACGACGGCCTGACCCGGGGCCCGTGGGAGAGCATCGCCTCGGTGCCCGACCCCCTGGAGACCGGGGCGACGGTCCGCCTGGTCACCGACAGCGGCGACACCAACTTCTACGGCACCGGCGCCACCAAGGACGTCGCCGCCGGCTTCCAGAAGTCCTACAGCCAGGACTTCGAGCTGGGCGCCGTGCCGGCCGCCGACCCGGGCCGGGTCGTCATCACCGAGTGGATGTACGACGGGCCCGGAGGCGAGTTCGTCGAGCTGACCAACGTCGGCGGACAGCCGGTGGACCTGACCGGCTGGACCTACGACGACGACAGCGCCGACCCGGCCGTCGGGTTCGACCTGAGCGGCCTCGGCACCCTGGCCCCCGGTGAGTCCGGCGTGTTCGTCGAGGCCACCCCGGCCGCCTTCCGCACCCAGTGGGGCCTCTGCAGCACCGCCAAGGTCACCGGTCCCTACACCAACAACCTGGGCCGCGCCGACCAGGTCAACATCTTCGACGCCGACGACCAGCTCGTCGACCGCCTCACCTACGGCGACAACCAGGCCCAGTTCGCGGGGTCGATCCGCACCCAGAACGCCAGCGGTTGGGTGTCGGCCGACGGCCTCGGCGCCGACGACGTCTTCGACTGGACGCTGTCGACGACCGGCGGGGACCCCGAGGGCTCCTGGGCGGCTGGGGGTGCCGTCGGCAGCCCCGGCGTGTCGTTCCACGGCGGCTACGACCCCTGCGCCCCGGTCGACCTCACCCTGGTGGGGATCAACGACTTCCACGGCCGGATCGACCAGAACACCGTCAACTTCGCCGGCACCGTCGAGCAGCTCCGGGCCGCCGGTGGCGAGGACGACACCCTGTTCCTCTCGAGCGGTGACAACATCGGCGCCTCGCTGTTCGCCTCGGCGGTGCAGCAGGACCAGCCGACGATCGACGTGCTCAACGCCCTCGACCTCGGCGCCTCGGCGGTCGGGAACCACGAGTTCGACCAGGGCTGGCCCGATCTGCGGGACCGGGTGATCGGTGCCGCCGAGCCCAACGCCCAGTGGACGCACCTCGGGGCCAACGTCTACGCCGCGGGCACCGAGGACCCGGTCCTGCCCGAGTACGCCACCTTCGAGCGGGCCGGGCTGACCGTGGCCGTCGTCGGCGTCGTCACCCAGGAGACGCCCTCCCTGGTGTCGCCCGCCGGTGTGGCCGACCTCGACTTCGGCGACCCCGTCGAGGCCGTGAACCGGGTGGCCGCCGAGCTCTCGGACGGCAACCCGGCCAACGGCGAGGCCGACGTGATCGTCGCCTCGTACCACGAGGGCGGCGGCAACAACGGCACCACCCTCGACGAGGAGCTGGCCCACGGCGGCGTCTTCGCCGACATCGTGGAGGAGACCTCGGCCGAGGTCGACGCCATCTTCACCGGGCACACCCACAAGACCTACGCCTGGGAGGGCCCCGTCCCCGGCGACGCCGAGCGGGCCCGGCCGATCGTGCAGACCGGCAACTACGGCGAGAACGTCGGCGAGGTCGTGCTCACCGTCGACCCGGCGACCGGCGAGGTGCTGGCCCACACCCAGCGCAACGTGGCCCGCACCACCACCCCGGCGGCCACGCTGGTCGCGACCTACCCCCGGGTCGCCGCGGTCAAGACCATCGTCGACGCCGCCCTGGGCGTCGCGGCCGAGGTCGGCAACCAGCCCGTCGGCGAGGTCACGGCCGACATCACCACCGCCTTCGTCGGCGGGGCCCGCGACGACCGGGCCGCGGAGTCGACCCTGGGCAACCTGGTCGCCGACTCCCTCCTGGACACGCTGGCCGACCCCGACCGGGGCGGCGCCCAGATCGGCGTCGTGAACCCCGGCGGCCTGCGGGCCGAGCTGCTCTACGCCCAGAGCACGGTGGGCGAGGGCGACGGCGTGGTGACCTACGCCGAGGCCAACGCCGTCCTGCCGTTCGTCAACACCCTCTGGACCACGACCCTCACCGGCGCCCAGTTCAAGACCCTGCTCGAGCAGCAGTGGCAGCGCGACGCCCAGGGCAACGTGCCGTCGCGGCCCTACCTCCAGTTGGGCCTGTCGGACAACGTGTCCTACACGTTCGACCCGGCCCGGCCCGAGGGGGACCGGATCACGTCGATCACCGTCGACGGCGCGCCGATCGACCCCGCCGCCGACTACCGGATCGGGACCTTCTCCTTCCTCGTCGAGGGCGGCGACAACTTCCACGTCTTCCGGGACGGCACCGACGGGCGCGACTCGGGGCTGATCGACCGGGACGCCTGGATCACGTTCATCGGTGACAACTCGCCGCTGGCGCCCGGCTTCGCCCGCCGCTCCACCATCGTCACCGGCCTCCCGGAGACGGTGGCGGCCGGTTCCACGCTGTCGTTCGGCGTCGAGAGGCTGGACCTCACCAGCCTCGGCTCGCCGGCCAACACCGAGGTCGAGGTCTTCCTCGACGGGGCGTCGCTCGGCACCGCGCCGGTGAGCAACGGGGCGGCGGGCATCGCCGTGCCGGTGCCGGCGGGCACCCCCGCCGGGGACCACGAGCTGACCGTGGTGGCGGCCCCGTCGCAGACCACGATCGTCCGCACCCTCACCGTCACCAGCGTCGCCCGGGCGACCGTCGCCGACTTCGACGGCGACGGCACGACGGACCGGTCGGTGTGGCGCCCAGCCACCGGCGAGTGGTTCGTGGACGCCTCCGGCTCACCGATGGCCCTGGGCCTGGCGACCGACGTCCCCGTCCCGGCCGACTACGACGGCGACGGCATCGTGGAGCGGGCGGTGTTCCGCCCGTCGACCGCGACCTGGTACGTCGACGGGGCCGAGGGCCCGACGACCTTCGGGGCCGCCGGCGACGTGCCGGTCCCAGCCGACTACGACGGCGACGGCACCGCGGAGGTCGCGGTGTTCCGGCCGGCGACCGGGGCGTGGCACGTCGAGGGGACGGCGACGCCGACCTACCTCGGCCTGACCGGCGACGTGCCGGTGCCCGGCGACTACGACGGCGACGGCACCACCGAGCCGGCGGTGTTCCGGCCGGCGTCGGGCGGCTGGTACGTCGAGGGAGCGGCGACACCGACCTTCCACGGCCTGACCGGCGACGTGCCGGTGCCCGGCGACTACGACGGCGACGGCGCCACCGACATCGCGGTGTTCCGCCCCACCGGTGGCGGCTGGTACGTCGACGGCGGGGCCGAGCCCACCTTCCACGGCCTGCACGAGGACGTGCCGGTGCCCGGCGACTACGACGGCGACGGGACGACCGACATCGCGGTGTTCCGCCCGGCCGCCGGCGGCTGGTACGTCCGGAACGCGCCGACGACCTACTTCGGCCTGCCCAGCGACACCCAGCTCGTCCTGCCGGCTGCCATCGCTCGCGCCGGGGTCACCCCGACGCCCTGACCGGGGGGACACGGGCGGCACACAATGGGGTCAGACCCCATTGTGTGCCGCCCGGCAGGGCCCGGCAGGGTCCGGCGGGGTTCGGCTCAGCGGCGGCAGACGCCGTCGGTGACCGCGGCGCCGGCCACGGCCGCCGCCACCAGCTCGACGACCTGCCGGTCGAAGACGCTGGGGACGATGTTCTCCGACGTCAGCTCGTGCTCGGGCACCGCCGAGGCGATGGCCTCGGCCGCCGCCACCTTCATGCCCTCGGTGACCGTGGTGGCCCCGGCGTCGAGGGCGCCCCGGAAGATGCCGGGGAAGGCGAGCACGTTGTTGATCTGGTTCGGGTAGTCGCTCCGGCCCGTGGCCATGACCGCGACCAGGCCCTCGGTGACCTCGGGGCGGATCTCCGGGTCCGGGTTCGCCATGGCGAACACGATCGGGTCGGTGGCCATCTTGCGGATGTCGTCGGCGTCGAGGAGGTCGGGGCCGGACACACCGACGAACACGTCGGCGCCGGGCATGACGTCCTTCAGCGAGCCGCTCACGCCCGACGGGTTGGTGATCTCGGCGAACTCCCGCTTGGCCGAGTTGAGGTCGTCGCGGTCACGGGTGACGGCGCCCTTGCTGTCGCAACCGACGATGTCCTTCACCCCGGCGGCCATCAGGATCTTGGCGATGGCCACGCCGGCGGCACCGGCGCCCGAGATGACGACCCGCAGCTCGTCCATGTGCTTGCCGACGATCTTGAGCGCGTTCTCCAACGCCGCCAGCGTGACGACGGCGGTGCCGTGCTGGTCGTCGTGGAAGACCGGGATGTCGAGCTCCTCCCGCAGCCGCTCCTCGACCTCGAAGCACGCCGGGGCGGCGATGTCCTCCAGGTTGATGCCGCCGTAGACCGGGGCGATGCGACGGACGGTCTCGACGATGGCGTCGACCTTGTCCTGCGCCGTCTCGTCGCGGGAGGTGTCGATGCAGACCGGGAAGGCGTCGACGTCGGCGAAGCTCTTGAACAGCAGCGCCTTGCCCTCCATCACCGGCAGGGCGGCCTCGGGGCCGATGTCGCCCAGCCCGAGCACGGCGGTGCCGTCGGTGACGATGGCGACGGTGTTCTTCTTGATCGTCAGCTCGTGGGCCCGGGTGGGGTCGGTGGCGATCTCGGTGCAGACCCGGGCCACGCCGGGTGTGTAGGCCATCGACAGGTCGTCGCGGTCGACGATCGGCACGGTGGTCAGCACGTGGATCTTGCCGCCCTCGTGCATCTCGAAGGTGCGGTCGGCGAAGTCGAGGATCTCGACGCCGTCGAGGGCGAC
>CAYQGF010000207.1:0-6945 GCA_964416885.1 uncultured Iamiaceae bacterium | reverse complement strand
GCTCGACCGGGTGGTACTCGCTGCCGTCGCGGGCGAACCAGGCCACGCTGTGGTCGGCCGGGTCGACGATCACCACCTCGTCGACCTCGTGGGCGGCGTAGAAGTCGAACTTCTGCCACGACGCATCGCCCGGCGAGACGACCTCGACCACCAGCGCCGCGGTCGGCACCCACGCCCCACCGGTCCGGCGGCGCACCAGGCCGTGGTCGGGGACCCGGAAGTTGGTGACCGTCCCGATGTTGAACGCGGTCACCTGGGTCAGCCCGCGCCGTCGGGCGTACGGGCGGAGGACCCCCACCACCTCTGCGTCCACGATGCCGTGGTCCTCGTTCGGTCCTGGAGCCATGCGGTACTCGCCATCCCAGACCTCGTCGTACCGATCGGCGCCGATGGCGCGTCTCCGTTCGACCTCGGCCGCCACCGCCGGTGGCAGGGACCCGAGAACGACCGTCTCCATGCAAGCCACGGTATGCCCACTCACCGGGACGGGAAACCCCTCGATCGCTACCGTGACGAGCGTGACCACGCCCACGGTGCCGGAGGGGCACGTCCGCATCGCCGCCGTCCAGCACGACATCGTCTGGAACGACCGGGACGCCAACTTCGCCCACCTGGCCCCCCTGGTGGCCGCGGCGGCCGGCACCGGGGCCCGCCTCGTCGTGCTCACCGAGACCTTCTCCACCGGCTTCGCCGTCGACCAACCGGGCCTGGGCGAGCCCGAGGGCGGCCCGTCGTCGCAGTTCCTCCTCGACCGGGCGGCCGAGCACGGCGTCTGGGTCGGCGGGTCCTGCCCTGAGGTGCCGCCCGACGCCTCCGCCGACGACCAGCGTCCGTTCAACTCGTTCGTGCTGGCCGGCCCCGACGGCACCGTGCACCGCTACCGCAAGGTCCACCCCTTCACCTACGCCGGTGAGGAGAAGCACTTCCGGGCCGGCACCGAGCTGGTCACCGTCACCGTCGAGGGCCTTCGGGTCAGCCTCTTCGTCTGCTACGACCTGCGCTTCGCCGACGAGCTCTGGCAGGTCGCGGCGGACACCGACGTCTACCTGATCCCGGCCAACTGGCCCTCGAGCCGCCGGGCCCACTGGACGGCGCTGCTCCGGGCCCGGGCCATCGAGGACCAGGCCTACGTGGTCGGGGTGAACCGGGTCGGGCGGGGCGGGTCGCTCGACTACAGCGGCGACAGCCGCATCGTCGACCCGTCGGGCGAGGTGCTGGCGAGCGCCGCGGGGGGCGAGTCGATCCTGGTGGCCGACGTCGCCGCCGCCACCGTCGCCGCCACCCGCGAGCGCTTCCCCTTCATGGCCGACCGCCGCTGAGCGCGACGTCTGGCTCAGATCAGGCTGAGGCCGCCGTCGACGGTGAGGACGGTGCCGGTGACGTACGACGCCTCGTCGGAGAGCAGGAAGGTCGTGGCCGCGGCGACCTCGAACGCCGTGCCCTGACGGCCCAGGGGCACCGGCGTGCGGCCCCGGCTCGGGCGACCCCGGGACGCGGCCCGGCCCAGCGGGGTGTCGATCAGCCCCGGGGCCACCACGTTCGACCGCACCCCGGACCGGGCGCCCTCGAGGGCGACGTGGCGGGAGAGGCCGATCAGCCCGGCCTTGGAGGCGTCGTAGGCGGGGAGCCGGCTGCCCGGCTGGAGCCCGGCGAGCGAGCCGATGAACACGAAGGCACCGCCCTCGGTCATGCGGGGCAGGGCCAGCCGGGCCACGAGGAACGGGCCGCGCAGGTTGACGGCGAGGGTGGCGTCCCAGTCCTCGGCGCTGGTGCCGATCAGCCCACCGGCGCCCCGGCCGATGCCGACGTTGCACACGACGCCCTGGAGGTCGGGGGTGGCCTCGACCATCGCCGCCACCCCCTCCTCGGTGGCGGCGTCGGCCTCGACCACGACGGCCCGGGCGCCGATCTCTCGCACCAGGGCGGCGGTGGCCTCCGCCCGCGTCCCGTCCCGGTCGGCGCACACGACGACGGCCGCCCCCTGTTGGGCGCAGGCCACGGCGATGGCCCGACCGTTGCCCATCGGGGCGTCGGGCTCGGGCGAGGGCTGGGTGCCAGCACCGACGACGAGGACCGTGCGGTCCTGGAGCCGGCCGGTCACGACCCGGCTCCGGCGTCGGTCTCGGGCCAACGGGGGGCGCCGTCCTCTAGGGGGACGCCGAGGCTGTTCAGGGTCATCGACACCAGGTGATAGTGGCCGACGACCATCGGGACCTCCACCATCTGCTGGTCGTCGTAGCGCTCGGCCAGGGCGGACCAGGTGGCGTCGGTGAGGCAGTGGTCGTCGTGGAGCTCGTCGGCGGCCCGGAGCAGCAGGGCGTCGAAGGCGTCCCAACCCGGGGCATCGGGACCGGCCGCGACCCGGTCGATCTCGTCGTCGGTGAGACCGGCCTGACGACCGACGAGCACGTGTTGGGCCCACTCGTACTCCGAGCCGCAACGCCACCCGGTGCGGAGGACGAGCAGCTCGCGGTCGCGCCTCGGGAGCTTCCCGGCCAGGAGCTTGCCCCCGAAGGGCAGCCAGCGGCGGAAGAGCCCGGGGTGGCGGACCAGGGTGGCGAAGATGTTGACCGTCGGCGTCCCCAGCCCGACCTGCTCCATCAGCTCCCGCTGCTGGTCATCGAGCTCGTCGAGGGACAGCGGCGGGATGCGGGGCGTCTCGGGGCGGGGCCCGTGGCCGGGCGGCGAGGTGGGTGCGGGCACCACTGGAGTCTGGCACCGAGCACCATGGTCCGGGTGAGCCGCGCCGTCGACTGGATGTTCCGGGACCGGGCGACCGGGCGGGTCGTCGTGGCCCAGTGGCCCAACCTGGCGCTCTGGGCCTGGATCGTGGTCCGGCTCCTGCGGGTCGGGTTCGACCCGGGGGGCGACATCGGCACCGCCCTGTCGGTCGTCGGTGCCATCGCCCTGCTGTGGTGGGCGGCCGACGAGGTACTGCGGGGCGTCAACCCGTGGCGGCGCATCCTCGGGACGGTCGTCGGCCTGGCCACGCTCGTCGGGCTGGTCTGGTAGGCCCTCGGCCATGACCGGGGCGCGCCGAGGGATGACCGACGTCGGGGCGCACCGGGAGGCGGTGGGCCGGCTCGACGGGTCGCTCGACGCCCTGGTGGCGGTGGTGCAGGGCCTGCTGGTCCACGAGCACCTGGCCGGCCTGTACGGGGTCACCATCGACGACGAGGCCCGAGCCGCGGTCCACGAGCGACGGGCCGAGGCGATCCTCGACCGGGTGCTCGCCCTCGACGACGGCCCGCTCGACCGGCCCCGGCCCCCGGAGCGGCGGGTGGTCGGCAACTGCCGGCAGGTCAGCGTGCTGTTGGCGGCGTTGCTCGGTGCCCACGGCGTGCCGGCCCGGCCCCGCTGCGGGTTCGGTCTGTGGTTCGTGCCGGGCCGGGGCGAGGACCACTGGGTGTGCGAGGTCCGGGCCGACGACCGGTGGGTGCTGGTCGATGCCCAGCTCGACGGGCCCCAGCAGGACCTGTTCGGCGTCGACTTCCCGGTCACCGACGTCCCCCGGGACCGCTTCCTCGTCGCCGGGGCGGCCTGGGCCGCGTGCCGGGCCGGCGCCGACGACCCCGACCGCTACGGGCTGAGCGTCGTCGACGAGGCCGGGCTGTGGTGGGTCGGCCAGAACCTGGTGCGCGACGCCGCCTCCCTCACCGGCCGCCCGCTCCTGCCGTGGGACGTCTGGGGCGCCATGCCGGTCCCCGGTGCCCCGCTGGCCGACGACGTCGGGACGCTGCTCGACCGGGTCGCCACCTTGACCCTCGACCCCGATGGCCACGCCGACGAGCTGGCCACGCTGGTCGCCGACGACCCTCGGCTGCGGGTCCCGGAGCGGGTCCACAACGCGCTCCGGCAGACCGACGAGCCCGTCCGGTCGGAGGTCTGGTAGCCCGGGGGCCATGGACCTGCTGGAGGCGATGGCGACGACCCGGGCGATCCGCCGGTACCGCCCCGACCCAATCCCCGACGACGACCTGGCCACCGTCCTGTGGCACGCCACCCGGGCGCCGTCGGGGTCGAACCGCCAGCCGTTCCGGTTCCTCGTGCTGCGCGACGGCGAGGGCGCCCGGCGGGCCAAGGCGGTGCTGGGTGCCGGGTTCCGGGCGGCGTGGGACACCAAGGAGGCGGCCGACGGCTACCGGTCCGGTTCGGGCGCCGACGCCGACAGCCCGAAGGCCCGGATGGCGGCGACGATGCGGCACTTCGTCGACCACCTGGAGGAGACGCCGGCTGTCGTGCTGGCCTGCTACCGACGGCACCGGGCGCCCGACCCGTCGGAGGGGGCGTCGGTCTACCCGGCGTGCCAGAACCTGCTGCTGGCGGCCCGGGCGCTCGGCTACGGCGGGGTGATGACCACCTGGCACCGGATGGTCGAGGACGACCTGCGGGCGGCGCTCGGCATCCCCGACGACGTGGTGGTGGCGGCCACCATCTGCCTCGGGCGCCCGGTGGGGAACCACGGCCCGGTGCGGCGCCGTCCGGTCCAGGAGCTGGTCTTCGACGACCGCTGGGACGCCCCGGCCCCCTGGGCCCACGACCCGCCCGGCACCCGCTTCACCCGCGCCGGCCCTCCCCGCCCCTGACCGGGCTCATCGTTCCCCCTCCGTTCTGGCGCGCCAGGACCACGAAACCACCGTCCTCCCGCGCCAGAACCGGGCACCACCCGTTCTGGCGCGCCAGGACGGGGAGATCGACGTCTCAGCGCGCCAGAACGGAGGAGAGGCGGGATGCGGCGTGGACGGCACCGGCGGCGGCGATGCGGGCGCTGACACAGGAGACCTCGGCCAGGTGGCCGGGGGCGGCGACCCAGTCGCCGGCGAGCCAGAGGCCGTCGCCCTGGTCGACGGCGGGCCGGTCCCGCCAGGTGGTGCCGGGGAGGTCGACCGCACCGGTCGCGCCCCGCACCCCGCTGCGCCGCCGCCACTCGACCCGGTCCCGCCAGCCCGGCGACACCAGGTCGAGGAGCGCCTCGATCCGGCCCACGGCGGCGTCCAGCTCCTCGCCGGGCGCCATCCCCGCGCTCAGCTGGACGAGGTCGCACGCCGCCGGCGCCACGTCGGGGACCACGGCGCTGGCCCGGGCCCAGAAGATGGCCTCGTCGAGGTCGATGACGAGGTAGGGGTCGCGGGCCGCGACCAGGCCGACGTCGAGGAGGGCGACCCGGCGGTCGTCGGGCGGCGGGACGGCGTCGCCGAGCAGCCGACGGGCCGCGCCGGGCTCGACGGCGACGACCACCGGGCCCCGGTCCCGCAGGTCGGCCAGGTCCGACGGCGAGACGCCGGCGTCGACCTCGATGGCCACACCGACCGAACGGGCATGGGCGGCGACCCGGTCGACCAGCGCCGACCAGCCGCCCTCGACGTAGCGGGCCGCGACCCTCGGTCGCAGCAGGATCCGTCGGATCCGCTCGACCACGAAGGCGGCCGACAGCCGGCCCGGGTCGTGGTCGAAGGTCAGCGGGCCGCCCAGCCCGGCCAGGGCGGCCGCGGTGTCGGGGCCCCAGCGGTCGGTGGCCCAGGTTCGCAGGTCGACGTCGACCGGCGCGGTGGCGCCCGTCCCGCCCCGCAGGCGCAGGGCCGGGATGAGCGCCCGGGGTGGGGTCCGGCGGGCGGCCCCCTGCCAGCGCAGCACCATGTTGGCGCTCCGCGGCGTGCGGGCCGGGCCGTGGAGGTCCCGGGCCCGCAGCCACGACCACAGCTCGGTCCCGTCATAGAGCGCGTGGGGCCCGAGGTTGGCGGTATATCCGACCGCGGGCGTTCGGGTCCCTTGCGGTGACAGCGTTCCTCGGCTGCGCCTCGGACGTAGGGCGCCGTGCTCCTGGGTCGCCTCGCCTGGCGGCTCGGCTCCGGGCCGGCCGGGCGACGACGTCCCCCGTCCGCCCAGGCGCCGGCGGGCCTCCAGGAGACGGACCGGGACGCCGGCCTCGGCGACCTCGATGGCGGCGATCAGCCCGGCGAGCCCGCCCCCGACGACGGTGACCTCGGTGCGATCGGCACGACCGGTGCGTGCGGTGCGTGCGGTGCGATCGATGGGTGCGGACATGGCAGCCTCCTCGGTGATGGCGACACCCACGAGAGGCGCGGAACCTCCCGTCGGTTCCGCGCCTCTCGTGGGCATGGACGCAGCCGTCGTCCGGCGAGCCCAGCGAGGTGACGCCGCCGCCCTCGAGGCGGTGCTGCGCGACCTCACGCCCTACCTGGGGCGGATCTGCGGCGCCATCGCCCTCGACGCCGGCGACGATGCCCTCCAGGAGGCGATGGTGGCCATCTCACGGAACCTGCGGACGCTCCGGGAGCCGGCGGCCCTGCGGGGCTGGGCCCGTCGGATCGCGGTGCGGGAGGGGGTGCGGGCGGCCCGGCGCACCACCGCGGGTGGGCGGAGCGTCCCGGTCGACCCGGCGTCGCTCGACCCCGGCGTGGCCGTCCCCGACGGCTCGACGGCCGTCGAGGTCCACGCCGTGCTGGCCGGGTTGGCCCCCGAGCACCGGGCCGTCCTGGTCCTCCGCCACCTCGACGGGCTCGACGAGGCCGCCATGGCGGACGTCCTCGGCGTGGCCCCCGGCACGGTGAAGTCCCGCCTGCACCGGGCCCGGGCCGCCTTCCGGGAGAGGTGGACGGCATGAGCGGGACGAACGACGTGACCGCCTGGCCCGCCGCCGCCCTGTCGCCCGTCGGGCGGGCGCGGGCGCTGGCCGCGGGGCTGCCCGGGGCGGCCCTCCGGGAGGCGACCCTCGACGCTCCCTTCGCCGACGTCTGGGGCTTCGTCGCCGACCTGGAGCGCTCGGTGCCCCGGTTCGACGACACCGTGCGCTGGCTGGAGGTGGTCGAGCGCGACGGCGACCGGCTCCGTGCCCGGGCCGGCTCGGCCTGGTGGATGGCCGGCGTGCCCCTCGGCTTCGACGTCGAGCTGGTCGAGGGGTGGTGCTGGATGGTCGCCCGGCCC
>CAYQGF010000206.1:0-6957 GCA_964416885.1 uncultured Iamiaceae bacterium | reverse complement strand
CCAGCGCCACCAAGGTCTTCGGCACCGAGTTCTTCATCGAGGCCTACCGCCTGCTCATGGAGGTCCTCGGCGCCCGGGGCGTGCTGCGGGGCGACAGCCCCGAGGCCATCCTCGCCGGCCGCCTGGAGCGGGCCTACCAGGGAACGCTGATCCTCACCTTCGGCGGCGGCACCAACGAGATCCAGCGGGACCTGATCGCCATGTTCGGCCTCCAGATGCCCCGCACCCCCCGGATGTAGAGGAAGCCCCGATGGACCTCACCCTGAACGACGAGCAGACGGCGATCGTCGAGCTGGCGGCCCGGATCCTGGGCGACCGCTGCACCCCCGAAGCCCTGGCCGCGGCCGAGGCCGGCGGCGACCGCTTCGACCCCGAGCTGTGGCGCCTCCTGGCCGAGGCCGACCTGCTCGGCCTGTGCCTGCCGGAGGCCGACGGCGGGGGCGGCTACGGCGTGCTGGAGGCGAGCCTGCTGTGCCAGGAGGTCGGCCGCACCGCCGCCCCCGTGCCGCTCTGGTCGACCCTGATGCTCGGCGCGCTGCCCCTCGCCCGGCACGCCGACGAGGCCACCCGCGCCGCGGTGCTGCCCTCGGTGGCGGCCGGCGACCTGGTCCTCACGGCCGCCCTGGTCGAGGGGATCGGCTCGCTCCCGCCGGCCACCGCCGCCACCACGGCCGCACCGGCCGGCGACGGCGCCGTCACCGTGACCGGCACCAAGCACGTCGTCCCCTCGGCCCACCTGGCCGGGGCCGGCGTGGCGGTCCGGGCGCTGGTGCCCGCGACCGCCGAGGACGGCGCCACCGTCGTCGCCCTGGTCGACCTGGCCGCCGACGGGGTCACCGTCACCCCCGGTGTCGGCACGGACCTCGAACCGCTCTCGACCGTCACCTTCACCCAGGCCCCGGGCCGCACGATCGGCACCGACGGCGACGGAGAGGCGGTCCTGCACACGATCACGAGCCTCGGCATCGCCGGGATCTGCGCCCGCCAGGCCGGCACCTGTGACGCCGCCCTCCGCATCGCCGCCACCTACACCTCCGAACGCGAGCAGTTCGGGACCAAGATCGCCACCTTCCAGGCCGTGGCCCACCGGCTGGCCGACGCCTACATCGACACCGAGGCGATCCGCCTCACCAGCACCCACGCGGCCTGGTTGCTCGCCGAGGGCCGGCCCGCGGAGGAGGCCCTGGCCGTGGCCAAGGTGTGGGCCACCGAGGGGGCCCAGCGAGTGGTCCACGGCGCCCAGCACGTCCACGGCGGCATCGGTGTCGACACCGACTACCCGGTCCACCGCTTCTTCCGGGCGGCCAAGGCGGCCGAGCACACCCTCGGCACCGCCAGCCCCCACCTCGTGGCCCTGGGGGCCCGCATCGTCGGGGCCGGCTGACAGGTCCCGGCCCCTCGCCCGTCGAAGCGAGGTCCCCGACATCTGACGGATCGTCAGATGTAGTGTGACCCGAGACACCAGCCCCCTGGAGCCCCTCTTCCCCCCATGCGCCGTGTCGCCGCCCTCTGCCTCCTCGTCGTCCTCGCCGCCCCCCTGGTGGGGTGTGGCTCCCGCGCCGACGATGCCGAGCGCCCCGACGACGGTCTCGGGCCCGACACCGAGCCCGGTCGGGCCGAGGGCGACGAGCGGGCGTCCGACGACCTGACACCGCAGTCCGCCCTGCTCGGCGACCTGCCCAACCCCTGTTCCGGCGCCGCCGCCGAGGGTGCGGCGCCCGCCGGCACGCCCGGGGTCACCGACGACGCCATCCGCATCGGGGTGATCTCGGACCGGGAGAACCCCGCCGTCCCGCTGCCCACGGTCGGCATCGAGGAGGCGGTGAAGGCGTTCGTTGCCTTCTGCAACGAGGCCGGGGGGATCAACGGGCGCCAGCTCGACCTCACCACCTACGACTCGATGATCATCTCGACCGACGACGTCACCCGCCAGGCCTGCGCCGACGACCTCTTCGCCCTGGTCGGCACCGGCTCGGTCCAGGACCAGCTCGGCATCGAGACCCGGGAGGGCTGCGGGCTGCCGGAGGTCGCCGCCTACGCGGCCACCTCCAGCCGGGCCGGCTCCGACCTGTTCTTCGCCCCGGTGCCGGGGCTGAGCCCGACCGACCTGAACGTGGGGCCGTGCCTCCACCTGGCCGAGCTGTTCCCCGACGCGATCGAGAAGGCCGCGATGCTCTACACCGACCTGCCGGCGGCCGCGGTGCGGGGCCGGCAGATCGTTGAGGGCTGCACCGCCGCCGCCGGCTTCGACTACGTGGTCGAGGAGGCCATCCCGTTCGGGGAGACCAACTTCACCCCCTACGTCGAGCGGATGCAGGCGGCCGGGGTCGAGTACTTCTCCATGGTGAGCGCCTCGTCGGAGACCCTCGCGGTGCTGGGGGAGATGCAGACCCAGGGCCTCGACGTCGAGGTGATCGACCTGGGCCAGCAGTACTACGAGCCGGCCGTGGCCGAGGAGCCGGCGGCCGAGGGCGCCTTCGTCCAGTCCAACACCGTGCCGTTCTCGGAGGCCGACGCCCACCCGACCCTCCGGCTGTACCAGGAGTACCTGGCCGACGTCGGCGGCGTGCAGTCGACCCTCGGCGTCCAGGCCTTCAGCGCCGGGCTGCTCTTCGCCACCGCGGCCTCGGCCCTCGGCCCCGACCTCACCCGCGAGGGCCTCGTCGAGCAGCTGCAGGGCATCACCGAGTGGGACGGCGGCGGCCTCCACTTCGAGACCGACCCGGGGGCCAACGCCACCGGCGACTGCTTCCTCTACCTGCGGGTGGAGGACGGCGACTTCGTCCGGGAGTACCCCGATGAGGGCTACGACTGCGACCCGACCTACATCCACACCTCCGAACAGCGCTTCGAGAACTAGGGGAACCATGAACCACCGCAGGGGGACCGCCCACTCCGTCACCGCCGCCCTGGCCGCGTTGCTGCTGCTCGTCACGCTGGCCGCGTGCGGGTCGCGCGCCGACGACGCCGACGGAGGCAACGACGACTCCAGTGGCCTCGACGACGACACCGGCAGCGACGACGGTGGCTCCGGTGACGACGGGGCGACGAGCGAGGTCCCGGGGCCGGACTCGGCCACCATCGGCACCATCGACAACCCCTGCTCCGGCGCCGCCGCCGAGGGCGACCTCCCGGCCGGCACGCCCGGGGTCACCGACGACACCATCCGCATCGGGGTGATCTCCGACAAGGAGAACCCGACGGTCCCGCTGCCCACGGTCGGCATCGAGGAGGCGGTGAAGGCCTTCGTCGCCTTCTGCAACGCCGCCGGGGGCATCAACGGGCGCCAGCTCGACCTCACCACCTACGACTCGATGATCATCTCGACCGACGACGTCACCCGCCAGGCCTGCGCCGACGACCTCTTCGCCCTGGTCGGCAACGGCTCGGTGCAGGACCAGCTCGGGGTGGAGACCCGGGTCGGCTGCGGGCTGCCGGAGGTCGCCGCCTACTCGGCCACCTCGACCCGGGCCGAGTCCGAGCTCTTCTTCCAGCCCATCCCCGCCACCCAGTCGCAGAACTTCAACGTCGGGCCCTGCACCTGGATCGCCGACCAGTTCCCCGACGCCGTCGCCAAGGCGGCCATCGTCTACACCGACCTGCCCGCGGCCCGGTCCCGGGGCGAGCAGATCCGCGACAACTGCACCGAGGCGGCCGGCATCGAGTACGTCGTCGACGAGCCGATCCAGTTCGGCGAGACCAACTTCGGCCCGCTGATCGAGCAGATGCAGTCCGAGGGCGTCACCTACTTCACCATGGTCAGCGCCTCCTCCGAGACCCTGGCGGTGCTCCGGGAGGCCGAGACCCAGGGCCTCTCCTTCGACGTCATCGACCTGGGCCAGCAGTACTACGACCAGGCCATCGCCGATGCCGGGGCCATGACCGACGGCGCCTACGTCCTCACCAACACGGTGCCGTTCACCGACATCGACGAGACCCCGGCGCTCGGCCTGTACACCGAGTGGATGGGCGAGGTCGGCGCCGACGACAGCAAGATCACGACGCTCGGCGTCCAGGCCTTCAGCGCCGGGCTCCTGTTCGCCACCGCCGTCGACTCGCTCGGCAACGACCTCACCCGGGAGACCCTGCTCGACGCCCTGGTCGGGATCACCGAGTGGGACGGCGGCGGCCTCCAGATGGTGACCAACCCCGGTGAGGGCCAGCTCAACCAGTGCTTCCTCTACATGCGGGTGGTCGACGGTGACTTCGTGCGGGAGTACCCGGACGAGGGCTTCGACTGCGACCCGGACTACGTGGTCACCTCCGAGCAGCGCTACGAGGGCTAGGCCGGGACCGCCGCCGTGGAGCAGATCCTCCAGTACCTGGTCATCTTCGCCCTCCAGTCGGCGGCGGTCTACGCCATCGCGGCCAGCGGGTTGGTCGTCACCTACACGACCTCCGGCATCTTCAACTTCGCCCACGGGGCCATCGGCATGGTGGTCGCCTTCGCCTACTGGCAGCTGACCAAGGAGGGCCTGTTCGGGGTCACGCTCCCGCCCCTGGCCGCCTTCGTGGTGTGCCTGCTGGTGGTCGCGCCCCTGGTCGGGCTGGCCCTCGACGTGGTGATCATGCGCCGGTTGGCGGGGGCGTCGACCATCGCCGGCATCGTCGCCACGATCGGCCTCCTGTTCGCCCTGGTCCAGGTGGCGAGCATCCTCTGGCCCCAGGACCAGAGCTACACCCTCCCCGGCTTCTTCCCCGGCAAGAGCGTCGAGGTCCTGAGCGTCAACGTCACCTACCACCGGGGCCTGTCGTTGCTGATCGCCATCGGCGTCGCCTTCGGCCTGCGGTTCCTGTTGTACGGCACCCGCCTCGGCACCGCGATGCGGGCCGTCGTCGACAGCCGGGAGCTGACGGCCCTCAACGGGGCCGAGCCCGACCGGGTGTCGTCGGTGGCGTGGATGCTCGGGTGCTCGCTGGCCGGGCTGGCCGGCATCCTCATCGCCCCGCTGCTCTCGCAGTTCACCGCCATCGCCCTCACCCTGCTGGTGATCAAGGCCTACGCGGCGGCGATGGTGGGCCGGCTCCGCAGCCTCCCGCTCACGTTCCTCGGCGCCGTGATCCTGGCCGAGGCCGAGCAGCTCCTCGCCCTGATCGACGTCAAGGACGTCTTCGGGGAGGAGGTCAGCGGCAAGCTCGGCACCCTCTCCTCGGCGGTGCCGGTCCTGCTGCTGCTCGGCGTGCTGGTGTTCATCCGGGAGGACCGGGCCGGGCTGCGGCCCGAGAAGCTCAACTTCCGGGTGCCCCGCCCGGCGCTGCGCACCGTCGCCCTCGGGATGGGGGCGCTGGTGCTGGTCTGCGCCGCCGTGGCCCAGTTCGAGTGGTTCACCGTCACCACTCGGCTCAACTACGGGCGGGGCCTGGCCCTCGGCATCGTCATGCTCTCGCTGGTGCTGCTCACCGGCTGGGCCGGCCAGGTGTCGCTGATGCAGCTCGGGCTGTCGGGGTTGGCGGCCTGCGCGGTGTGGAAGCTGGGGCCGGTCGTCGGCCTGGTCGCCGGCGTGGTCATCTGCGCCGCCGTCGGTGCCCTGGTCGCCCTGCCCGCCCTGCGGATGCGCAGCCTCTACCTGGCCCTGACGACCATGGCCTTCGCCCTGCTGATGGAGACCGTCGTCTACGGCAACCAGACGGTGTTCACCGCCCTGGCCCCCTTCGCCACCGGGCGGGCCTTCGCCGAGCGGCCCTCGTTCCTCCAGAGCGACAAGGCCTTCTTCGTCGCCATGGCGGTGGTGTTCGGGGTGGTCGCCCTGGGCCTGACGGTGGTCCGCAACGGGCCGTTCGGCCGGCGCCTGGCGGCCATGAAGGACTCGCCGGCGGCGTGCGCCACCCTCGGGATGGACCTCACCGTCACCAAGCTCCAGGTGTTCACCCTGGCGTCGGCCATCGCCGGCGTCGGCGGCGGGCTGCTCGCCATGTGGAACTCCACCAACGTCGGCCTCCAGCAGTACGCCCTGCTCGAGGGGGGAGCGACGGGCGGGCTGCCGCTCGTGCTGGTCGCGGTGATCGGCGGCATCACCTCGGTGTTCGGCGTCCTGTTCGGGGCCTTCCTGTTCGTGGGGATGCCGATGCTCGGCAACAAGGCGGTCAACGACGCCTGGCACCTCGGCCCGTTCGCCGTCGGGACGTGGGTCCGCAACCTGATGAACCTGGCCCCCGGCCTGGTCGGCATCGGGGTGGCCCGCTCGCCCGACGGCGCGGTGCGCCAGATCGCCGACGGCACGGCCGACGTCGCGGCGGCGATCGCCCGGCGCCGCGAGGCCGCGGCCGTCGTCGCCGATGGCCCGGCCGGGGCGACGGCGGCGACGCCCGAGGCCCTGGTCGCGCCGGGCCGGCGGCCGACCCCGGTCGAGGTCGCCCACCTCGACCACGTCACCGGGCTGAGCTGGGGGCGCGGTGACGCCCTGTCCGTGGGGAGCCCGTCGTGAGCCCGCCGTTGCTGGAGCTGCGGGAGGTGACGGTCCGCTTCGGCGGCAACGTCGCCGTGTCCCACGCCAGCCTGCGGGCCGAGGCCGGGAGCATCACCGGGCTCATCGGCCCCAACGGCGCGGGCAAGACCACGACCTTCAACGTCATCACCGGCCTCGAACGGCCGTCGTCGGGGCTGGTCCTGTGGGACGGCACCGACATCAGCGGGCTGGCCGCCCACAAGCGGGCCCGGCTCGGCCTGGGCCGGACCTTCCAGCGGCTCGAGCTCTTCGGCTCGCTGTCGGTGGCCGAGAACGTCCTGCTGGCCGGGGAGCTGGTCCGTCGCCAGGGGGGCGCGGACCGGCCGTCCCGGGTGCCCGGCGTCGAGCCGGGGACGGGTGCGGTCGAGGAGGCCGCGGTCGTGCTCGAGCACCTCGGCCTCGGCGACGTCGCCGGTGTCCGGTCCGAGGACCTGCCCACCGGCACGGCCCGCCTGGTCGAGCTGGCCCGACCGCGGGCGGCCCGCCCCCGCCTCCTCCTGCTCGACGAGCC
>CAYQGF010000205.1:0-6974 GCA_964416885.1 uncultured Iamiaceae bacterium | reverse complement strand
CTCCGGCAGGGTGCCCCAGCCCATCATCTCGACCTCCAGGCCGAGGACGCAGAGGGTCGGCATGCCCAGGCTCGGCAGCCGCCACATCGACCACTCCGGCCGCCACGGCCCGAAACCGCCGGGCCGCAGGGCGGTGTCGATCTTCCAGCGCCAGCCGCCCTCGACCGGCTCGGCCCCGATCGGCACCAGGTACTCGAGCCAGGGCAGGTCGAGACGGGGGTTCATCCGCTGCCGGCGGGCCGCCAGCTCGGCCGGGGTGCCGGGGCGGCGCTGCTTGTCGGCCGCGGTCCAGCGGTGCTCCAGCCACGACCGGGTCTCCTGCTGGCGCAGCCGGGCCCGGTGGTGCTCGGGCACGTCGGGCCAGCTCCGGGCCGACGGCAGGCCGTCGAGGTTCACCAGGTGGCTGACCCGGTGCGGGCAGGCCTCGGCGAGCTGGAGGGTGAGGGCGCCGCCCTTGGAGTGGCCGAGCACCGGCATCGGGTCGGGGCCGAGCGTCTCCATCACCGCGGCGGCGTCGCGCATGTCGGCCTCCCACGAGTAGAGGACGGGGTGCTCGGAGTCGCCGTGACCCCGCTGGTCCCAGCACACGACCCGCCAGCCGGCGTCGGCGATCCTCGGCGCCAGCCCGTCGAAGGTGCCGGCGAAGTCGAACCCGCCGTGGGCGAACAGGATCGGCGGCGCGTCCTCGGCCCCCCACTCCCAGACGCTCAGGCGGAGCCCGTGGCTCTCGACCCACCGCTGCCGGTCGGGCCGACGGGCCCCCGGGTAGACGTGCTCGATCCCCTCGGGCGGCGGCTCCGACACCACCCGCGCTCGCGCCACGCCCACCTCTGTCACCGAGTCCACCCCGGGAGGCTACGGCGCACCTTGACCCGTCGGTCAACCGACGCCGGTACCCGCCCCGTCACCCCCGCTCGGTAGCCTCCGACACCGTGGGTCCCGGGACGGCGACAGGGCGCCTGAAGCGCGCCAGGGGGCACCGACACCTCCTCACCGGCTCCGCCGTCCTCGTCGTCGGCGCCGCGGTGCAGGCCGCGTCGGGGGCGATCTTCTGGCTGATCGCGGCCAAGCTCGACAGCAAGGTCGACGTCGGCGGGGCGGGCAAGCTCAACCAGTCGATCCTCTTCGTCACCTACCTGGCCGGGCTCGGGCTCCCGGTCGCCCTGGCCCGCTACGCGGCCCGGCGCGACGACGACTCGGACACGACCTTCACGTGGGCGGCCATCGCCACCACGGTCGCGGCCACGACCCTCGGGCTCGGCTACGTCGCAGTGCTGCACGGCTCCGCCACCGAGGTGCTCACCCAGTGGCACAGCCTGCTCGGCCCCCTCCTGTTCGCGGTGATCACGGTCGGCGCCGCCCTGTCGATGATCGCCGACGTTCGCTTCATGACGGCGCGCCGGTGGGGCCTGGTGATGGCGCGGATCACGGTGGTGGGCGTCCTCCGCTTCCCGCTCCTGTTCCTGTTCCGGGACCACCCGCACCGCTCGCTGTGGCTGTTCGTGTGCGCGGCCGGGCCCGTCGCCCTCTCGGGGATGCTCTGCGCCCTGGCCGCGCCCCGGGCCGCCGGTGGCCGCATGCGCCTCGGGCCGCGACCGACCGCGACCCGGGCCGCGGTCCGCTACTCGGCCGTCAACTACCTCTCGACGCTGGGCTACCAGGCCCCGTACTTCGCCCTCCCGGTCATCGTCCTGGCCTCGGTGAGCTCGGAGGACTACGCCAGCTTCAACGTGGCCTGGGGCATCGTCGCCGTGGCGTTCTACGTGCCGACCGCCCTGGGCCAGGCCCTGCTCGCCGAGGGCGGACGGGACGGCGCCCACCTGCGGTCGCAGGTCCGCCTGGCCATGGCCCTGGCCCTCGGGCTGATGGTCACCGGCGCGGTGGCCGTCGCCATCGGCCGCGACCTGGTGCCCACGATCTACGGGAGCGGCTACGCCGACGCGGCCCGGGTGCTGCCCGGCATGGTCGCCGCCGGCATCCCGTGGGCCGTCACCTCCCTGCTGCTGTCGGAGGTGCGGATCCTCCACCGCCACGTGGCCACCGTCGCCATCACCCTGGGCCTCACGGTCGCGATCGTCGTCCCCGCCCTCCTGCTGGTGCCCGAGGGCGGCCTCACGCCGAGCGGCATCGACGGGGCCGCCATGTCGTGGCTGATCGGCAACCTGGTCGCCGCGGTCGTCGCCGTGGTGGCCTCCCGGCTGAGCCACGCCCGCAGCGTCGCCGACCACGTCGACGACGACCCCGACCTCAGCGAGCCCGGCACCGCGGCCGAGGTGACCCAGGTCGGCATCACCCTCGCCGAGCACTCCGCCTGACCCGCCGGCACGCAATGGGGTCAGACCCCTTTGTGTGCCGGGCCGGGGCGCGTCGGCCACGATGCAGGGGTGGAGACCGTGGACGACCCGACCGACCCCCGGGTCGCGGTGTTCATGGGGCTGCGGGACCACGACCTGCGCCGGCGTCGGGAAGCGCCGGGCGGCGACATGGAGGGGGTCTTCGTCGCCGAGGGCGAGCTGGTGGCCGGGCGGGCGTTGGCCGCCGGCTACCGGGCCATGGTGGTGATGGTCGACGCCGGGCGCGACGACCCGCTCCCGCCCGGGCTGCCCGCGGCCGTGCCCGTGCTGGGCGCCGGGCCGGCCGTGGTCAGCGCGGTCACCGGCTACCAGACCCACCGGGGCGCCCTGGTCGCCTTCGCCCGGCGCCCGCTGCCCCCTCCGACCGAGGTCCTGGCCCGGCCCGACGTGCGCCGGGTCGTCGTCACCGAGACGGTGGTCAACCCCACCAACATGGGCGTGATCCTGCGCAGCGCCGCCGCCCTCGGGGTCGACGCCCTGCTGCTCGACCCGGCCTCGTGCGACCCGCTCTACCGCCGGGCCAACCGGGCCTCGATGGGCCTGGGCTTCGCCCTCCCCCACGCCCGCCTGGCGCCGATCCCCGGCGGGCTGGCCCCGCTGCGGGACGCCGGGTACACGACCGTGGCCCTGACCCCTGCGCCCGACGCCGTCGACCTCCACGACGTCGCCGACCGGCTCGGCCCCGACGACCGGGTGGCGATGGTCCTCGGTTCCGAGGGGCCGGGGCTCACCGCCGCCACCGAGGCCGCCGCCGACGTCCGGGCCCGGATCCCGCTCGCGGTCGACGTCGACTCGCTCAACGTCGGGGTCGCCTGCGGGATCGCCTGCTACGTGCTGGGCCGCGCTCGGCTCACGACCTGAGGGTCAGGGCCACTCGATGCGGTCGGCCACCTCGGCCACCTCGACGTCGAGCACCACGCTCCGGGTGACCGGCTCGTAGCCCTCGCCCACCCGGGCCAACCAGGCCACGCTGCGCTCCGCAGGGTCGACCACCACCACCTCGTCGACCTCGTGAGCGGCGTAGAACGGCAGCTTCTCCCACGAGTCGTCCCCCGGCGAGAGCACCTCGACCACCAACGCCGCCGTCGACAACCAGGTCTCGCCCAGGCCACGACGGAGCAGGCCGAGGTCGGGCACCCGATAGTCGCGGGGCACCCCGACGTTGAAGTCGCCGACCAGGGTCAGGCCCGCCTGCCGGGCCAACGGCCGAAGGAGGCTCGCCACCTCCATCTGGACCATGCCGTGGGTCGACCTCGCTGCTGGTGCCATCCGGTACTCGCCATCCCAGACCTCGTCGTGGGTATCGGCGCCGATGGCGCGTCGCCGTTCGACCTCGGCCGCCAGCTCCGGCGGCACAGGAACGAGGTCGACCGTTCGCATGCAGATCAGGGTATGCCCACCCGACCCTCGACCGAACCAGCGAGCCGCTCAGCAGCTCACGACCCGAGGGTCAGGGCCACTCGATGCGGTCGGCCACCTCGGCCACCTCGACGTCGAGCACCACGCTCCGGGTGACCGGCTCGTAGCCCTCGCCCACCCGGGCCAACCAGGCCACGCTGCGCTCCGCAGGGTCGACCACCACCACCTCGTCGACCTCGTGAGCGGCGTAGAACGGCAGCTTCTCCCACGAGTCGTCCCCCGGCGAGAGCACCTCGACCACCAACGCCGCCGTCGACAACCAGGTCTCGCCCAGGCCACGACGGAGCAGGCCGAGGTCGGGCACCCGATAGTCGCGGGGCACCCCGACGTTGAAGTCGCCGACCAGGGTCAGGCCCGCCTGCCGGGCCAACGGCCGAAGGAGGCTCGCCACCTCCATCTGGACCATGCCGTGGGTCGACCTCGCTGCTGGTGCCATCCGGTACTCGCCATCCCAGACCTCGTCGTGGGTATCGGCGCCGATGGCGCGTCGCCGTTCGACCTCGGCCGCCAGCTCCGGCGGCACAGGAACGAGGTCGACCGTTCGCATGCAGGCCAGGGTATGCCCACCCGACCCCGGGCCTACTCTCACGGCCCATGACGATCCTCGACCGGTTCCGGCTCGACGGGAAGGTGGCCGTGGTGACCGGCGCCAGCCACGGCATCGGCCGGGCCATCGCCGTCGCCTTCGCCGAGGCCGGTGCCGACGTGGTGGTGGCGGCCCGGAACGCCGCCGACGTCGAGGCGGTGGCCACCGACGTCGAGGCGCTCGGCCGGCGAGCGGTCGCCGCGCCCTGCGACGTGATGGACGACGACGCCCTCGTCGGGCTGGTCGACCGGGCGGTGGCCGACCTCGGCCGCCTCGACATCGCCGTCAACAACGCCGGTGGCACCCCGCCCCGCGCCGCCATGGAGACCAGCGCAGGGTTCATGGAGCGGGCGTTCAGGTTCAACGCCGTCCAACCCTTCCTCCTCGCCAAGGCCGCGGCCCGGGCCATGGTCGACACCGCCGGTGAGGGAGCGATCCTCAACATCTCGTCGCGGTCGAGCCGCCAGGTCGTCCCCGGGTTCACCGCCTACGGCACCGCCAAGGCCGCCCTCGACAAGGTCACGACCAGCCTCGCCGTCGAGTGGGCGCCACGGGTCCGGGTCAACGCCATCTCGGTCGGGGCGGTGGCCACCCGGGCGCTCGACGTGGTGATGACCGACGACGGCCTGCGCCACACCCTGGAGGAGGCCACGCCGATGGGCCGGGCCGGCGACCCGACCGACATCGCCGCCGCGGCCCTGTGGCTCTGCTCCCCGGCCGGTGCCTGGGTCACCGGCAAGCTGGTCGAGGTCGACGGCGGCGCCGAGACCGCGGTCCTGTCGCTGCCCACGGCACCCCTCGAGCCGACGAGCGAGCCGACGAGCGACTAGCCCGGCGGTTCGTCGTCGGTCGGGGTGACGACGACCTCGCGCTCGATGCGGACGTCGCTCTCGGTCACCCCGCCGACGGTGATGCCGTCGACCGCGAGCAGGGTGCCGTCGGCCCGGTCGAGGTAGAGGACCGACGCCTGGAGCGGGACCGGCTCGTCGCGTTCCAGGCCCCGGAGCCCGGCGCCGCCGGTCGAGCCCTCGACCCGGAGCTGGGTGCCGTCGCCCAGGTCGGCCACCGACCGACGGTGGGTGTGGCCGGCCAGCACGAGCGGCACGATGCCGCCCAGGTCGGCCGCGGTGCGGGGGTCGTGGACCAGGGCGATGTCGACCGGCTCGGCCTCGTCGGCCCGCCGCAGCGCCGCCGCCGTGTCGGTCGCGAAGTCATCGGCCACCTGCTGCTGGTCGTCGCCACTGCCCTCCTGGGCCTTGTCCGGCGTGAAGCGGGGGTCGCCGATGCCCCAGATCCGCAGCCCCGCGACCGTCGTCGCCCGACCGTCGAGCACGACCGCGTTCTCCTGGCGCTGCACCGCCCGCCGGGTCGCCTGGGAGTCGTGGTTGCCCCGGACGAACACATAGGGCACGTCGACCCGGCCGATCAGGTCGGCGAAGCGCCCCTCGACCTCGGTGCCCCAGTCGCTGATGTCGCCGGTGTCGACCACCACGTCGATGGCGAACTGGTCGACCAGCTGACGGATCAGCGTGAAGGCCTGCGGGTTGAGGTGGATGTCGCTCACGTGCAGCACCGCGACCGTGCCGGCGTCGCGGCGGAACGAGGTGACCGACTCACCGGCCCGGTAGAGGACGACGACGTTCTCGACCAGCCCCGCCAACTGGGCGCTGTAGTCGTCGAGCCGGTCGAGCACGTCCCGGGCATCGCCCACCGCCGTCGGGGCCAGGGCCAGCACGCCGGAGTACCGGGGCTCGGCCAGGGCCTCCTGGCGCCAGGTCGTGGCGGCCACGCCGATCGACCCGCCGGCGACGAGCAGGGCGACCAGGCCACCGGTCGCCACCTCCCGCAGCCGGAAGCGGCGTAGCGCCGACAACGCGGCCCCGCCGACGGTGGCCGTGACGAGGATCCGCAGCGCGAGCCGGCGGACGGCGGAACGGACCTCGGCCGTGACCTCGTCCTCCAGGCCGCGCAGGCTCTCGGGGTCCTCGGCGATGGCCTCGGCCTCGTCGGGCTGGAGCTCGTCGATCCGCACGTCGAGCCCGAGGGGCCCGGCGTGGGAGTCGAGGCTGATCCGCCCGAGCGGGGCCAGGTGCACCTCGGTGCCGCCGTGGAGCGACGGGCGGGCCGAGAAGGTGGCGTCGAACGGGCCGACCTCGGCCGCGGTGTCGCCGAAGGCCATCACACCGAGCGTGGCCCCGACCAGGGCCAGCGCCGCGGTGCCCACCACCCGGGCGATCGTGGCCACCCAGCCCGGCACCGAGGGCCGCCGCCGAACGACGTCGGCCCGGCCGTCGGTCGGGGTCGGGCGGTCATCGCGGGTGGGCACGGTCCCTGCCTACCCGGGTGCCGGCGTGCCACGCTGCACCGGTGAGCCGCCGCGTGGTGACCCTCGTCCCGTCGGCCACCGACCTGGTGTGCGCGCTGGGGGCCGCCGACCGGGTGGTCGGGGTCAGCCACGAGTGCGACCACCCCGCGGTCGCCGGGCGGCCGGTGCTGACCCGGGCCAACCTCGCCACCGCACCGGCGCCGGGCCAGGCCGCGGCCGACCCGGCTGCCCTCGACGCCGCGGTCAGCCGCGCCCACGCCGCCGGCGAGCCGCTCTACCTGACCGACCG
>CAYQGF010000204.1:4617-7033 GCA_964416885.1 uncultured Iamiaceae bacterium | reverse complement strand
TCCTTGAAGTGCTTCCAGGCGCCGGAGATCTCCAGCAGCTTCTGGGCCCGCTCGGTGGGCTGGGCCCCGTTGCGGAGCCACTTCACGGCCTTCTGGTTGTCGATGCGCACCGTCGAGGGCTCGCGCCGCGGCTGGTAGGTGCCGATGATCTCGATGAACCGGCCGTTGCGAGGCGAGCGGCTGTCGGCCGCGACGAGGCGGTAGGTCGGCTGCTTCTTCTTGCCCATCCGCATGAGGCGGAGCTTGACGGCCATCTGGTCCTCTACTCGATCGTGTGCTCAGGCCCTGTAGGGCCGACGGGCAATCCTGCCGGGTCGGGGCCCCGACCGGCAACTTTGCCCTCAGTTCAACCCGGGAAGCTTGAACTCACCGGCGTCGGGACCGGGCAGGCCCGGCACCGAGGGCACCTGCGGCCGCCCCTTCGGCATGCCGCCCTTGGGGGTGACCCGACCGCCCTTCTTGCCCTTCTTGCCCCGCTTGGCCTTCTTGGGGCCGAAGCCGAAGGACTTCATCATCTTCTGCATCTGCCGGAACTGCTCCAGCAGGGCGTTGACCTCGGCCACGTTGGTCCCGCTGCCGTCGGCGATGCGCTGGCGCCGCGACCCGCTGATGATGTCGGGGCGCTGGCGCTCCTCCCTGGTCATCGACGTGATCATGGCCTCGACCCGGGCCAGCTCCCGGTCGTCGATCTCCTGGTTGCGGAGCTCCTTGGGGACGCCGGGCAGCATCCCGATCAGGCCCGAGATCGGCCCCATCTTCTTCACCTGCTGCATCTGCTCGAGGAAGTCCTCGAAGGTGAACTGCCCCTCCATCAGCCGCTGGGCGGCCTCCTCGGCCTCCTTCTCGTCGAAGGCCTCCTTGGCCTTGTCGATCAGGGTGAGGACGTCGCCCATGCCGAGGATGCGGCCGGCCAGGCGGTCGGGGTGGAAGAGGTCGAAGTCCGCGATCTTCTCGCCGTTGGAGGCGAAGGCGATCGGCTTGCCCACGACCTCCTTCACCGACAGGGCGGCGCCGCCGCGGGCGTCGCCGTCGAGCTTGGTGAGGATGACGCCGTCGAGCTCGAGGGCCTCGTGGAAGTTCTCCGCCGTGGTGACGGCGTCCTGGCCGGTCATGGCGTCGACGACCAGGAACGTGTAGTGCGGCTGGGTGACGGCGGAGATCTGCCGCACCTGCTCCATCAGCTCGGCGTCGATCGAGAGCCGACCGGCGGTGTCGACGATGACGACGTCGCGGCCGAGCCGCTTGGCCTCGGCGATCGCTCGCTCGGCCACCTCGACCGGGTCGCCGCCCTCGCCACCGATGGCGTCGTCGCGGCTGACCACCGGCACGTCGACCTGTCGGCCGAGGGTGCGGAGCTGCTCGATGGCGGCCGGCCGCTGGAGGTCGGCGCCGACGAGCAGCGGGTTGCGGCCCTGGGCCTTGAACCAGCGGGCCAGCTTGGCCGAGGTCGTGGTCTTGCCGGAGCCCTGGAGGCCGGCCATCAGGATGACCGTCGGGGGCTTGCTGGCGTAGCTGATCCGCAGGGTCTCGCCACCGAGCGTGCGCACCAGTTCCTGGTGGACGATGTCGATGACCTGCTGGGCCGGGTTCAGGGCCTTGGACAGCTCGAGGCCCAGGCAGGCCTCCCGCACCCGGGACACGAAGCCCCGGACCACGGTGAAGCTGACATCGGCCTCCAGCAGCGCCAGGCGGATCTCGCGGAGGACCTCGTCGACCTCCTCCTCGCCCAGGCGGCCCTTGCCGCGCAGGCGGGTGAAGATCCCTTCGAAACGGTCGGTGAGTGCGTCGAACATGTGGCCGACGATGCTACCGGGCGCCCGGCCCCGGCTCGGGGCCCGCCCGGCTCACACCTCGGGCGTCAGCGGGTCGACGACGCGGTTGCGCGCCTCGACCTGGGCCCGGATGCGGGCGCGCAGCTCGGCACCGGTGGTCGGGGCGACGAGCAGCCCGACCGCCACGCCGAGCAGGAACACGACGAAGCGGTTGTAGCCCATCACCCGGGCGACCCAGAGCGTGAGCTTCACGGGCGAGAACAGCAGCCGCAGCACGAACATCGGGCCACCGTACCGACCGCGGACCGCCCGGTCCCCGCTTCGGGGCCGCGAGGGGCGGGTACGATCGGCCCCGCACTTCCCCCGTGCCCGTCACTTGTCATGTCCGGAAGTGCGTCATGTCCCTCTCGATCAGCGAACGCCAGCAGATCTACACCCGCCTCGCCCCCGTCATCGGGGAGGAGGAGGCCCAGGCCTTGCTCGACCAGTTCCCCTCCAGCCCCGACGCCGACCCGGTCACCGTCGTGCGGCTCGACCAGGCCGAGGCGCGGCTCGACGCCCGCATCGACCAGGTCGAGACCCGCCTCAACGCCCGCATCGACCAGGTCGAAGCCCGGCTCGACCATCGGATCAGCCAGGTCGAG
>CAYQGF010000204.1:0-4517 GCA_964416885.1 uncultured Iamiaceae bacterium | reverse complement strand
CGCCCGCATCGACCAGGTCGAAGCCCGGCTCGACCATCGGATCAGCCAGGTCGAGATCCGGCTCGAGGCCAAGATCGACCAGCTGCGGTCGGATGTCCTGACCGAGATGCACCGGGCCTTGCGGCAGCAGACGATCCTGATGCTCACGACGGTCATCGCCGTCGTGGGGTTCATCGCCTCGACGTCCGCCTTCGGCTGACGGCCGTACGATCCCGGCGTGGACGTCGGGACCGCGGCTCTGGGGGCGTGGAGCTCGGGGATCTCCATGTACTTCGTCGCCGCCTCCCTGGGGTTGGCCGGGCGGCTGGACTGGATCGAGACGCCACCGTGGCTCCAGGAGCCGTGGGTCATCGGCGTGGCGCTCGTGCTGTTCGTCGTCGAGCTGGCGGTCGACAAGGTCGCCTGGCTCGACAGCATCTGGGACGCGGCCCACACCGCGTTGCGCCCGACCGCCGGCGCCGTCCTGTTCGCCGCGGCCGACACGACCGCCGGCGAGGCCCGCCACCAGCTCTGGTTGGGCCTGGTCGGCGCCGGGCTGGCCCTGAGCGCCCATGCGGCCAAGGCGACGCTGCGGGCGCTGGTCAACCTCTCCCCCGAGCCGGTGTCGAACATCGTCGTCAGCCTGAGCGAGGACGGCCTCGTCGCGGCCCTGATGGGCCTGGCGATCGCCTACCCGCAGGCCGCGCTCGTGGTGGCGGTCGTGCTCACCGTGATCGGCACCGTCACCGCCGTGCTCCTGTTCCGGGCCAGCCGGCGGGCGTGGAAGGGCTGGCGCGCCCGCCGGCGGGAGCGGCTGGTCCACCGCCGCGCCCGGGGCGGTGCCCTGACCTAGCCGGTGGCGAAGAGGGCGTCGACGAACTCGTCGGGGTCGAAGGCGACCAGGTCGTCGGCGGTCTCGCCCAGGCCGACCAGCTTCACCGGGATGCCCAGCTCCTCCTGGATGGCGACGACGATGCCGCCCTTGGCCGAGCCGTCGAGCTTGGTGAGCACGACGCCGGTGACATCGACGGCCTCGGTGAACACCCGGGCCTGGGCCAGCCCGTTCTGCCCGGTGGTGGCGTCGAGGACGAGGAGCGTCTCGGTGACGTGGCCCGGCTCCTTGCCGGCGACCCGCCGCACCTTGCGGAGCTCCTCCATCAGGTTGGTCTTGTTGTGGAGCCGGCCGGCGGTGTCGGCCAGCACCAGGTCGGCGCCCTGGGCGTTGGCCTTGGAGATGCCGTCGAAGATGATCGAGCTGGGGTCGGCGCCCTCGTCGCCCCGCACCAGGGTGGCGCCGGAGCGCTCGGCCCACGTGCCGAGCTGCTCGGCGGCGGCGGCCCGGAAGGTGTCGCCGGCGGCCATCACGACGGTGCGGCCGACCTCGGCCTCCCGCTTGCCGATCTTGCCGATGGTCGTGGTCTTGCCCACACCGTTGACGCCGACGAACAGCCAGACGTTCGTCCGGCCCTCGTCGAACTGGAGGCTGCGGTCGGCGACGGCGAGCCGCTCCTTCATCTCGTCCTTGACCGCGTCGAGCAGGGCCTCCGGTGACTCGATGCCCTGCTCCTTCACCCGGTCCCGCACCGCGTCGAGCAGGGCGGTGGCGGGCCCGACCCCGACGTCGGCCCGGATCAGCGCCTCCTCCAGGTCGTCCCACGTCTCGGCGTCGATGGCCGACCGGGAGAGGATCGATCCCCAGTAGCCCGACACCGTGCCCCGGGCCTTGGCCAGCCGGTCCCGGAAGGTGGGCCGGACGGGGGCGACGACCTCGGGCGGGGCCTCGACCGCCGGGGGCTCCTCGACCGCGGCCTCGGCGGCGCCGGGCGGCGCCTCCACCGCCGGGGCCTCGGGGCGGGTGATCGTCCCGGTGCGACCACGGCCGTCCGGCGGCTCCAGCTCCGGGCCGCGACGGTCGCGCAGTCGAGGGGCGACCAGGGCCGCCACCAGTCCGAGGACGACACCGACGACGACGAGGGCAATGAGGATCTCGATCATGGCGCCGCCGATGCTATGCGGCGCCGTCGCTCCCACCCCGCCCGGGCGGTCGATGCACCGCCCGGACCGGTCAGGTCGGGGCGACCACCTCGCCGGCGGGGACCGGGGTCGCGGCCAGGGCGCGGATGTGCGGGGCCAGCCATCCCCAGGTGGGGCCGGTCGTCTCCGGCTCGTAGTGGAAGCCGTCGGGCCGCACCTCCACGCCGTCGATCTCCTCCTGGAACACCCCTCCGGGACAGAGCAGCTCGCCCAGGTCGGCGTAGGCCGCCCGGGGGCCGAGGGCCTCGGCGTAGGCCGCGAACTGGGCGTTGACCCAGGCCAGGCGGTCGGGGTCGAGCCGTTCCCGGGCCGGGTCGTTCGGGCCCAGGCTGAGCTCCTCGGGCCGCATGCACGGGGCGCCGACGAGGAGGAAGCGGGCCTCCGGGCTGACGGCGAGCACCGCGGCCACGCCCGAGTCGAGCCCGGCGCGCATGGCGTCGGCCATCTCGGGGGTGCCGTTGACCAGGCGCTGGCCCTCCTGCTCGTAGTCGTAGACCTCCCACGCCCCGAACACCAGCACGACCACGTCGGGGTCGACGTTCGCGGCCCCTTCCAGCCAATAGTTCTGCCAGCCGGCGCAGCGCTCGCCGATCGGGTCGGGGCGCCCGGCCACGATGGCGAGGCCGTCGACGACGCCGCAGCCGATGATCGCCCGGCCGGTCAGGTCGATGTCGTCGGGCACCCCTGTGGCGGCGTAGGTCAGGGTGAACGCGACCGAGTCGCCGGTGACCATGGCGCGGATCGGGCGGTCGTCGGGCACCGGCGGGATGCCCCCGGCCGCGACCGCGTCGCCTGCGGCGCCCGGGACCGTGGTGACGTCGCCGGAGACCTCGGGCACCCCGACGGCCGCGTCGGCCAGCGCCGCCGGGGTCCGGCCCGAGGTGGCGGGCACGTGCAGGGTCCCGGCCACGAGCAGCCAGCCCACGAGGGCGACACAGCCGAGGGTGGTGGCGACGTCGCCCCGGAGCGGCCCCGGCAGCCGGAGCCGCAGGCCGTCGAGCCCGCCCCGACGGACCGGCTGCTCGACCAGGAGGTACGAGGCGACGGTGAAGGCCACGGCGACCGACGTCCGCAGGAGCAGGAGGGCGGGGTCGACCCACCAACCGTCGCCGTCGAGGCCCGTCCGGTCCGGGGTGAGGACGACGTTGACCGGCCAGTGCCACAGGTACAGCCCGTAGGAGACCCGGCCGATCGCGACCAGCGGGGCGACCTCGAGGGCCCGGACCAGCCGGGGAGCCGGACGCGCCACCGCGATCACCGCCACGACACCTGCCGTGGCGACCGCCAGGCCGAGGAAGCCGCCCTGGTACATCCAGAGGTCGGCCTCGCTCACCAGGACGTAGGAGGCGGCGACGGCGACGGCCCCGACCGCGCCCCAGGCGGCGAGCGTCCGACGGGCCCGGTGCAACGGCCACTGCGACGCGACGCAGGCCAGGAGGGCGCCGACGAGGAGGGTGTGGGCACGGGTGTCGGTGCCGTAGTAGGCGCGGGACGGGTCGGCCTGCCCGGCTGCGAGCACGGCCATCCAGCCGACCGAGGCCACGGTGGCGACGGCGAGGCCGGCCGTGAACACCTTGATGCGCCGGGTCCGCCGCAGCACCAGGGCGGCGACCACGGGGAACACCACGTACCACTGCTCCTCGACCGACAGCGACCAGAGGTGGCGGAGCGGCGACGGGACGCCGGCGAAGTACGACTGCTCGGAGAAGATGAAGCGCCAGTTGGCCACGTAGGCGAGGGCGGCGAGCCCGTCCCCGCGCACGCTCGCCCGCTGGGCCGGCTCGACGAGGAACGGCGTCGCCATCCCGACCACGGCGAGCAGCACGAGGAGGGCGGGCAGGAGCCGGCGCAGGCGCCGGGCCCAGAAGGCGACGAGGTCGACGCCGCCGGCCGCGACGCGCTCCCGCAGGAGGAGCGTGGTGATCAGGTAGCCGGAGAGGACGAGGAAGACGTCGACGCCCAGGAACCCGCCCGGGAGCCAGGACACGCCGCCGTGGTACAGGAGGACGCCGACCACGGCGACGGCCCGGAGGCCGTCCAACGCCGGGACGTACGGCATCGTCCGGTGCCGTGACGGGCCTCCCACGCCGGGCGACGCTAGTGCGCCGCCCGGCGCCGGCCGGTAGGCCCGGGCGGGGGTGTCGGCGGGCATCCCTGGCGCCGACACCGCTCCGCCCGGGCGATCTGGGGGGTTCAGTTGGTCGGGGCCTCGCCGAGGGTGACGGTGACCTGGCCGTCGTCGCCCTGGCGGGAGAGGCCGATGGCCACCTCGGTGCCGGGGTCGCGGCTGCGGATGGCGGCGACCAGGTCGGCCGAGCTGTCGATGGCCGCACCGTCGACCGAGGTGATGACGTCGCCGGGCTGGATGCCGGCCTCGGCGCCGGGGCTCCCCTGCTCGACCTGCACCACCTGGGCGCCGGCCCGGCCGCTGGTGGCGTCGGTGGCGCTCACGCCCAGGTAGCCGTTGGTGATGGGCAGGCCCTGCACCAGCCGGTCGGCGACGG
>CAYQGF010000203.1:0-7061 GCA_964416885.1 uncultured Iamiaceae bacterium | reverse complement strand
GGCGAGGTGTTCGCCAAGACCGGCACCGCCGAGTTCGGCAGCGGCGAGGACCTCCAGACCAATGCCTGGATCATCGGCTGGCGGGGCGACGTGGCGTTCTGCGTCTTCGTCGAGGGTGGCGCCGGCGGCGGCTCGGTGGCCGGCCCGATCGCAGCCCGGTTCCTCGGCGCCTACGGGGGCTGAGGACGCGCTCGGGACCGGGCCTCCTGGGTTCTCGTCCGTCCTCGTCGCGCGCACGCGACCAGGACGGACGAGAACCCGTCCGCGGACCTTCTCGTCCGTCTCCGTCGCGGTGGCGCGACCCAGACGGTCCAGAAGATGTTCTGGGCCCGGTGAGCTCGCGGCGAGGAGGGACGGTCAGCGGCGGCGGACCGTGGGGTGGGGGAGGAACGTCGAGCGGCCCCGGGCCTCGACGTAGGCGACGAACATGCCGTAGGCGGCGCGGCTGGTCATCTCGATGATCTCGTCGCGCATCTCGACGTAGACGGGGTCGTGGCCGTCGAAGGCACCCGGCTCCGCGGTGCACCACCAGTGGAACTCGAAGCCCCCCTCACCCCAGTCGCGGCGCTTCCACTCCCGCAGGGTCGAGGTCACGTGGCCGTAGGGGTCGGTGTCGTCGACCCGGCGCAAGGGCACCTGCCAGCACACCTCGGGCTTCCAGTCCATGAACCGCTCGCCCGAGGCGACCGCGGCCTGGTGCAGGGCACAGCCGGGGCCGTTCGGGAAGCCGGGCCGGTTGAGGAAGATGCAGGCGTCGTCGACCAGGCGGGACACGACCTCCCCGCCCTTGGTGACCTTGACCGGGCCGCCGCGGCGCTCGGCCACCTTCTTGAACTGCCACTGCTCGGCCGTCATGCGGGCCGCCATCCGCTCGACGTGCGCCCGGTCCTCGTCGTCGGTGAAGTGGGCACCGTAGGAGCAGCATCCCTCGACCCGCTCCGGTGCCGGGGCGTCGAGGATGCCCGGGCAGCCCGCACCGAAGATGCAGTGCCAGGAGCTGGTGAGGAAGGACACGTCGAACACCCACGTCCGGTCCTCGTCGGGGTCGTCGAAGGACACGTACTCGTGCAGGTCCTCCGGTGCACGCTGTCGGGCCACCGGGTGAAACTAGCGGTGGCCGGTGCCGCTCAGACCAGCCCGAGCCGCTCCGCGACCTCGGCCCACAGGTCCCGCAGGGCGAGCGAGGCCAGGCTCCGGGGGGCGGCGATGACGGTGGGGACCTGCTCGATCGGCATCCGCTCGACCGCGGACGACACCGGCACCGCGGCGCCGAGGAAGTGGCGCTGGGTGCGGACCTCGTCCATCAGCTTGCGGTGGAGCGGCTTGCGCCGGTCGACCAACGACAGGAACGGGGCGACCAGCTCGCGGGGAGCGCCGAGGTCGTCGATGACGTCGGTGAAGCGGTCGAGCGCCCGCAGGTCGAGGGGTGCCGGGACGACCGGGACGAGCAGGAGGTCGACCGACCGGGCCAGGACCTCGGTGGCCGGTCCGACCCCGGGAGGGCAGTCGACGACGACGACGTCGTAGTCCTTGGCGACCGCGCTGAGGACCCGCTTGAGGGACCGGCGGGGCTTGCGGGCGCTGCTGACGATCACGTCCGCCTCCCGCAAGGTGACATCACCGGGCAGCACGTCGAGCCCGGGGATGGCGCTGGGGCGGATGGCGCCGGTCAGGTCGCGGTCGCTGCCGAGCAGCCGCTGGGCGCCGCCGCGGAGCTTGGGCTTCACCCCGAGGCAGGCGGTGGCGCCCGCCTGGGGGTCGATGTCCCACACCAGGGTGCGGTGGCCGCCGAGGGCGGCGAGGGCCGCGAGGTTGACCGTCGTGCTGGTCTTGCCCACCCCTCCCTTGAGAGCGGTGAGGGCGACGGAGTGCACGCTCCGAGCATGGCATGCTCGTCACCGTGGCCGGCGAGTTCGACGAGATCAGGGGACGGCTGGAGGCGATCGCCGAGGAGCTCGCTGATCTGGCCATCGTCCGGTTGCGGGAGTCGATCGACGCCGGTGGCCACGAGCTCCCGGTCGACGAGAAGCGCCTGACCCGCGCCCGCCGCGCCGTCGAGAAGGCGATCCACCTCCTCGACGAGCCCGACGACGGCTTCTGAGGAGAAGCCGAGCCGATCGGCCGGCTGGCGCGTGACCTGTTCGTCGCGCGGCCGGGGGGCGGCGAGCTGCCGCGCCACCTGCGTGGCGACGGCATCGGGACCTTCGTTGACCTCGGCGTCGTACTCGTCCATGCCGAGGAGCACCGCCGCCGCGGCATCGGTGCCGAGGAGGTCCTTCCATCGGCTCCCTGTCATCGGATCCGATGACAGGGAGCCCTCAGGCCGGTCAGGTGGTCGGGTCGCCGTTGATGGCCCGGACGAGGTGGTGCAACCCGGCCATCTGGAACACGTCGAAGTGGAGGGCCAGACGGGGCAGGTCGACCACGTCGTCGTCGGAGCGCTCGGGCGGGAAGGGCTGGGACCGCTCGATGCGACCGGTGGTGCACAGGTGGCCGAAACGCCGGTTGAGCTCGTCGAGCTCGGCGTCGCTGACCGGGGTCGAGGTGCGGACCACCAGCCGGTTGCCGACCCAGCGGATCGAGTGGTAGCGGCGGTAGAAGCCGGTGACGACGGCGCAGGCGGTGGCCACGTCGTCGGTGCGGTCGGCCAGGTCGATGTCGCCGGGGCTGACGTAGCCGCCCGCCTCGACCTCCTCCCGCACGAACCGGGCCCAGCCCTCCCAGAAGGTGCCCCCGGGCTCGTCGAGCAGGACCACCGGGGCCGGGACCGCCTTGCCGGTCTGCTGGAGGGTGAGGAGCTCCAGGGTCTCGTCGAGGGTGCCGAACCCGCCGGGCAGGGCGACGAACCCGGCCGACTCCTTCATCAGCATCAGCTTGCGGGTGAAGAAGTACTTCATGGTGACGAGCTTGGGGTCGCCGGTGATCACGTCGTTGGCGTCCTGCTCGAACGGCAGGCGGATGTTGACCCCGATCGACCGGTCCCGCCCCGCGCCCTCCATCCCGGCCCGCATGATCCCCGGGCCGGCGCCGGTGATCACCATCCAGCCCTCGTCGGCCAGGGCCCGGGCCACCCGGCGGGTCTGCTCGTAGAGGGGTGATCCCTCCTGGGTGCGGGCCGAGCCGAAGATCGTGACCTTGGGGATGTCGCGGTAGGGGCGGAACACGGCGAAGGCGTCCCGCATCTCGGCGATGGCGGCCCGGACGATCTTCAGGTCGAGACGGGCGGTGTCGTCGCGGCCGAGGCGGGCCGCGGACCGGACGATGGCGCGGACCAGGTCGGCGTCGGCAGGAGGGTCGACCTCGGCGACCAGGGCGTCGATGGCGGCCTCGACCGCGGGGTCGAGGTCGGCGCCGAGGGCCTCGGCGGTGCCGGCCGTGCCGAGCGGGGTGGGCGGGGGAGTGGGGGAGGGAGCGTCGGTGCTCATGGCCCGAGCCTCGCGCGACCCTCGACCGCCCCCGTCAGCCGAGGCTGTCGGCGCCGAGGACGACGACGACGTCGGCCTCGGCGTCGGCGGAGCCGTCGGTGGCCAGGCTGTCGCCCGGTCTGGGCTCGACCGGAGCGTCGGGCCGGGCCAGGGCGGCCGCGACCGCGGCCCCGTCGGCCTCGTGGCCCTCGGCGACGTAGACGGTGGTGGTGTCGACCTCGGCGGCGTCCGAGGCGGTGGCGCCGTAGCCGGCCTCCCCCAACAGGGCGACGTTCTCGCCGGCCCAGCCGATCCGCGTGGTGCCGTTCAGCACCACGACGGCGAGGTCGGCCGGGGCGACGGTGGAGGGCGGTGGGGCCGTCGTGGTGGTGGCGGGCCCGGTCGTCGTGGTCTCGTCGGGGACGGCGCCCCCCCGGCCGGTCGGCCGGTCGCGCTCGGCCCGGTCGACCACCAGGTAGGTGGCCGCGACGAAGGCCGCCACGAACACGACGACCAGGGTCACCCACAGCCACCCGAGCCCGCGTCGACGGTGCTCGTCGGGGACGGCCGCGGCCGCTGGTGGCGCGCCCTCCTGCACGTCGATCGGGGGGCGGGAGAGCAGGGCCTCGCGCGGGATCGGCTGGGTCTCGTCTTCCACCGTCTTCCTTCCGGACCTTCGGACGCTACCCCCGGGGCATGCCTGCCCCGGGGCATCCCGGTCAGACCGGGGTGGGGGCCACCGGCCCGTACAAGGTGGTGCGCTCGACCAGGTGGCGGCCCAGGGG
The DNA here is from genome assembly GCA_964416885.1 of uncultured Iamiaceae bacterium. GTDB lineage: Bacteria > Actinomycetota > Acidimicrobiia > Acidimicrobiales > Iamiaceae > Iamia. The sequence goes on along the minus strand of CAYQGF010000203.1, from coordinate 2,872 downwards.
CTCGACGATGGCGGCGAAGTCCTCGGCCTCCATGCCCTGGCCGTGGGTGGCGCCGGCGGATCGCGAGATCGTCTCGTTCATCAGGGTGCCGCCGAGGTCGTTGACCCCGGCCTGGAGCAGTTGGCGCACCCCGTCGGCGCCCAGCTTCACCCACGAGGCCTGGATGTTGTCGACCAGGCCGTCGTAGGCGATGCGGGCCACGGCGTGCATCAGGACCGACTCCCGGAAGGTCGGGCCCCGGCGGCTCTTCTTCTGGAGGTACAGCGGTGCGGCCATGTGGACGAACGGGAGGGGCACGAACTCGGTGAAGCCACCGGTCTCGGCCTGGAGGGCCCGGGTGCGGACGATGTGGCGGGCCCAGGAGGCGGGGTGCTCGACCGAGCCGAACATGATCGTGATGTTCGACCGCAGCCCGACCGAGTGGGCGGTGCGGTGCGCCTCCAGCCACTCCTCGGTGTCGATCTTGTCCGGGCACAGGACCTCGCGCACCGGGTCGTCGAGGATCTCGGCCGCGGTGCCCGGCAGGGTGCGCAGGCCGGCGTCCATCAGCCGACGCAGGTAGTCGGCGAGGGGCTCGCCCAGGCGCTTGGCCCCCTCGGTGACCTCCAGGGCGGTGAAGCCGTGGACGTGGATGTCCGGCGCCGCCTCCTTCACCGCCCGGGTGACGTCGATGTAGTAGTCGCCGTCGAAGCTGGGGTGGATGCCGCCCTGGAGGCAGACCTCGGTGGCGCCGACCTCCCACGCCTCCCGCACCCGCTCGGCGATGTCGTCGAGGGTCAGCAGGTACGGCGTGCCCCGCAGGTTGAGCGAGCGGGGGCCCTTGGAGAACCCGCAGAACCGGCACTTGAAGGTGCAGACGTTGGTGTAGTTGATGTTGCGGTTGCGGACGAACGAGACCTCGTCGCCCACGGCCCGACGGCGCAGGTCGTCGGCCACCTCGGCGACGGCCGCCACCTCGCGGCCCCGGGCGCCGAACAGGGTGACGATCTCGTCGAACCCGACCTGCTGGCCGGCGGCCACGCCCGCCAGGACCTCGGCGACCGGGCCGCCGATCGGGGCGGCCGGACCGGGGACCAGCACGGTCGGGTGCACGTCGGAGCCGGAGTACCACTGGGTCGAGCGCCGGCCGACCAGCACCACCTCGGCCCCGTCGCCGACGTTGCGGACCTCGCCGACCTTGTTGGGGAACACCGAGCCGGGGTCGTCACGGGCCAGGCCCTCGGCGTCGGCCCGGTCCATGACGGCGAAGCGCAGGCCCTCGTCGAGCCAGGTGGCATCGGCCCCGTCGACCACGTAGCGGGCGTGGACGGTGAGCCGGGGGGCGAGCTGACGGCCGGTGGCCTCGGTGGCCTCCCGCAGGGCGTCGAGGTGGGGCCAGGGCCGCTCGGGGTTGACGTGGTCGATCGTGACCGGGCTGACGCCGCCGAAGTCGCTCACGCCGGCGGCCAGCAGCGGGGCCACGTCGTCGGCCAGGTTGGGCGGGGCCTGGACGTGGACGTCGGGCGGGAGGATCAGCCGGGCCAGGGCGATGGCCCGCTGGTGCTCCTCGGGCGGGCAGGGCGGGTGGTCGCGCATCGCCGTGCCCGGCTTGGGCAGGAAGTTCTGGACGATCACCTCCTGCACGTGGCCGTGGCGGCGGTGGCTGGCGGCGATGGCCTCCAGGGCCTCGACCCGGTCGGCCTCGGTCTCGCCGATGCCGCAGAGGATCCCGGTCGTGTAGGGGATGCGCAGCTCGCCGGCGGCCTCCAGGGTGGCCAGCCGGCGCTCGGGCGTCTTGTCGGGCGCCCCTCGGTGGGCGGCCAGGTCGGACCGCAGGGTCTCGACCATCATCCCCTGGCTGGGGCTGACGGTGCGGAGCCGGGCCAGTTCGTCGGCCGGCAGGGCGCCGGGGTTGGCGTGGGGGAGCAGGCCGCTGTCCTCCCGCACCGCGGCCGCGGCGGCGACCAGGTAGTCGGTGGTGGAGGAGTAGCCGTGGTCGGCCAGCCACTCCCGGGCCGCCGGGTAGCGCTCCTCGGGGGCCTCGCCCAGGGTGAACAGGGCCTCGTGGCAGCCGGCGGCGGCGCCCCGCCGGGCCAGGACCAGGACGTCGTCGAGCCCCAGGTAGGGCGACTCCAGCCGGGCCGGCGGCTGGGCGAACGTGCAGTAGCCGCAGCGGTCGCGACAGAGCTTGGTGAGGGGGATGAAGACCTTGGGGGAGAAGGTCACCCGGGTACCGAAGGCGTCGTCGCGGACGGCCCCGGCGCGAGCGACCAGCTCGGCCGTGGGCAGGTCGGTGAGGTGGGGCACGGCGGCAGGCTACCGGCGGGTTCGCGCTCCGAGCGGTGAGGGGGGCGGTCCCCGATGGGGCCCCGAGGACCGTGGGCCCGGTGTACCGTCGGCCCGTCGGCAGGGCCACGGACGGATCGGGCGATCGGATGGCAGATCAGCACGCAGGCATCGGAGCGGTGCCGTTGCCGCCGGGCTACGTGCTGGTCGAGAAGCTCGGGTCCGGCGGGTTCGCCACGGTCTGGTTGGCCGAGCAGGGCCAACTGGGGCGCCGGGTGGCCGTGAAGCTCCTGGGCGAGACGCTGGGGGACTCGGAGCGGGAGCGGCGCTTCCTGGCCGAGTGCCGGGCGATCGGCCGCCTGTCGGGCCATCCGGCGGTGGTCACCGTCCACGACGCCGGCACCACCGGCGAGGGCCACCCCTACCTGGTGATGGAGCACCTGCCCGGAGGGTCGCTCCACGACCGGCTGGTGCGCTCCGGACCGCTGCCGTGGCCCGAGGTCCTCGACATCGGCGTCCACGTGGCCGACGCCCTGGCCGCGGCCCACGACGCCGGGATCCTCCACCGCGACGTCAAGCCGGCCAACGTCCTGATCGACGCCAACGG
>CAYQGF010000202.1:0-7085 GCA_964416885.1 uncultured Iamiaceae bacterium | reverse complement strand
CGACGCTCGAAGCGGCGCCGGTGCGGGAGGCCGAGTTCTTCATCGAGGAGCTGGACGCCCGCCAGCTCAACCTGGGCGCGGTGGTGCTCAACAAGGTGCTGCCCGCCTACCTGCGGCGCACCGCCACCACCGGGGTGGCCCGGCGGCTGGTGAAGGACGCCGACGTGGCGGCCGAGGCCGTGGCCGCCGGTGTGGGCGACCCGGCCGACGTGGCCGCGGTGCTGCGGGACGTGGGCGAGAGCTTCCTCAACTACCAGGTCGTCGCCAACCGGGAGCAGGAGCAGCGGGCCGAGCTGGCCCGCACCCCCGACGTGGTCGCCACCGTCCCCTACTTCGATGCCGACATCGCCGACCTGGCCGGCCTCCTCCGCCTGGGCGACGCCATCTGGCGCTGATGGCCCGGGGGTCGAGGGAGTGGCGGATGTGGGCGTGGACCGCCGACATCGGGATCACCCTGGCCGGGGCGATCGTCCTCCCCCTCGTCGCCCACGATCTCGGTGGCTGGCCCGGCGCAGCGGTGGTTGGCGGGGTGTTGGTGGTGGCCTATTCGGTCACGTTCCGGAGGTACATGGTGCGGAGCCGGGTCCGCGTCGACGGTGACGTCCTCCGGGTCGTGAACCCGTTCCGCACCTATGTCATCGACCTTCGGGACCACCCGACGGTCGCCTGGTCGACCGGGCCCGGCGGCGAGGGGTTCACCATGGTCCGGTCGTACCGCCGCCCGGCCCGCCTCTCGCTGTGGCCCGAGGGGTGGGTCAAGGTCGTGGCGCTGCCGTGGGAGATGGGCCGAGCGGTCATTCCGCAGCTGACCGACGGTCGCGCCAGCGCGTTGAGCGGCGTCCGGGTGCTCCGCCGCTTCGACCCCCGTCGTCTCGCCCGCCGCTGACCCGCGACGCGCCGGTCAGCCCGCCGGCCAGGCGGCGCGGAGGAGGTCGGCCCGGCGGCGCAGCTCGACGGGATCGGCGGGCGCCTTCGTCGACCCGTAGAGCCCGTCGCCGTGCCAGCGGGGGAAGACGTGGACGTGGTAGTGCCACACGTCCTGGTTGCCCGCCGGCTCGTTGTGCTGCCGGGTGGACACGCCGTCGCAGCCGTAGGCGGCCTTCATGGCGACGGCCGTGGCCCGGACGGCCCGCTGGATCGGCGTGCCTAGCTCGGCCGGCAGGTCGAAGACGTTCTCGTAGTGGGCGACCGGGATCACCAGGACGCTGCCGGGGTTTCGGGGCCACCAGTTCGGGTTGACCTTGACGAAGACGTCGTCGTCCCGGTGCACGGTCTCCAGCGGCAGGTCGGCCTCGCCGGTGCGCACGTTCCGGCAGAACGGGCACCGGTAGCCGGGCGGGGCGTGGCTGGGCACGTCGGGACCGTACGACGCGACGCCCTCCGGCGGGGACGCATGGCCCTACTGTGGCGGCGTGGCCAGCCTCGCCGAGATCGCGCGGACCCAGACCCAACTCGACTCGGCGCAGCTCAGCCACCTCCAACGGTTCGTGGCGTCGTGGGGACTGGTCGCCGACCTGTGCTTCTCCGACCTCCTCCTGTTCGTCCCGACCGACCACGACGGCACGCACTTCGTCGTCGCCGGCCAGGTGCGGCCCACGACCAACCAGACCCTCTACGTCCGCGACCTGCTCGGTGAGATCGCCGACGAGGAGGAGCGGCCCCTGATCGCCCGGTCCTGGAAGCGGGGCGAGATCATCGAGGGCGAGGTCACCGACCCGATCATCCGGGAGCGGGTGCGCATGCTCTGCATCCCGGTGCGCTACCAGGGTGGGACGATCGCCGTCCTCAGCCGGGAGTCGACCCCGACCGTCGTCCGGGCCGCCGGTGAGCTGGAGCGGAACTACCAGGAGATCTTCAACCGCTTCGCCCGGATGATCGCCGCCGGCGAGTTCCCCTACGCCCGTCAGGACGGCGACAGCGAGGAGAACCTGCGGGTCGGCGACGGCTGCCTGGTCCTCGACCGCTCGGCCCGGGTCTCCTACGCCTCCCCGAACGCGGTGTCGACGCTCCACCGGATCGGGATCCACGTCAACACCGAGGGCCTGCGGCTCGGCGAGCTCGGCCTCAACGACGAGGCGGTCCGCACCGCCTTCGCCGTCGCCGCCCCGGTCATCGAGGAGATCGACCCCCGCCCGGGCGTCAGCGTCCTGATCCGCTGCATCCCGCTGGTCGACGCCGGCCGGGTCACGGGCGCGGTGCTGTTGCTGCGGGACGTGTCCGAGCTGCGCCGCCGGGACCGCCTGCTGCTCAGCAAGGACGCCACCATCCGGGAGATCCACCACCGGGTGAAGAACAACCTCCAGACCATCTCGTCCCTGCTGCGGCTCCAGGGCCGGCGCCTGTCGAGCGAGGAGGCCAAGGCGGCGATCGGCGAGTCGGTCCGTCGGATCAGCTCGATCGCCCTGGTGCACGACATCCTGGCCCGGGAGCCGGGGGAGGACCTGCCGTTCATCGAGGTGCTGCGGCCGCTGGTCCGCATGGTCGACGAGAGCCTGCGCACGCCGGAGCGGACCGTGAGCTTCGACGTCTCGGGCGACCCCGGCACCCTGCCCGCCGCGGTGGCCACCCCGATGGCCGTCGTGCTCAACGAGCTGCTCCAGAACACGATGGACCACGCCTTCCCGCCGACGGCCGACGGCGACACGGTGGGCCACGTGCGGATCGAGATGGAGAACGACGGCCGGGAGCTGGTCGCCCGGGTCATCGATGACGGCGTCGGCCTCCCCGAGGGCTTCTCGGTGGCGTCGAGCACCGGGCTCGGGCTCTCGATCGTCCGGGCCCTGGTGACCTCGGACCTCACCGGCACGATCGACATGTTCGAGCCGCTCGACGGTTCCCCCGGCACCGAGGTCGAGCTGCGCGTCCCCCTCGACGCCGAACACCCGGGCTGACGCCCTCTCGTCACTCGGTCGCTGGCGCTCCCTCCGTTCCTCGAACTTGGGGTGCTCGCTGCGCTCGCGCGGAAGGTCTTCCCAGCCGACGACGCCTCGTGCCTCGGCGACGATCGGCTTCGTCCGAGGGGGTCCCTCGGGCTCCCCAGCGGCTGCGCCGGGCCACTGGTCCTCCGCCTTCGATCGCGCGGGAGCGTGCGCTGGTGGAGCGCTGGCGCGCCGGGCACGCAGAGAACGAGTGACGAGAGGGCGTCGCCCTGGCGCGACGACGCCCGGGTGGGGGAGGCCCGGGCGTGTGCGACGTTCTGGTGCGGCGCCCGCGGGCGCCGTGGTGTCAGGAGGTCAGGCGGTCTGGCGGGCGCGCTGCTGGGCGGCCTTGCGGAGCTGGCGGCGCTCGTCCTCGGAGGTGCCGCCCCAGATGCCCGAGTCCTGGTTGGTCTCGATGGCGTACTGGAGGCACTGGGTCTGGGCCGCACACTCCCGGCACACGGCCTTGGCCGTCTCGATCTGCTCGATGGCGGGACCGGTGGTGCCCACCGGGAAGAAGAGGTCCGGATCGGTGTCCCGACAGGCCGAGACCTTGCGCCACTCGGCCGAGGCGACGGTCAGGGACAGCAGATGGGCAGGGCTCAGAGCCACAGGGACCTCCATGGGGCCTTCGGGAAGGTGTCGGGAGGTTCGTGACTCCCTTCACATGCGTCGCACCCGCGCTAGAAGCGCAGTGTGCGCGGCGGAACACGGGGAGGGTACCCCTGTGTGCTAACGACGGCAAGCAGTTCTTCCGCGAAGATCGAAGATCTTCGTCCGTGCGGGTGCCCACCCGGTCACGGACAGTCCCATCCTGACCGACGAGGAGCCATGGCCCGAAATCGACCGCAGATCATCGCCCACCGGGGAGCATCGGCTGCCCACGTCGAGAACACGGTCGCCGCGTTCGCCGCGGCCGGCCCGCTCGGCGCCGACGGCATCGAGCTCGACGCCCGCCGCACCGCCGACGGGGCCGTGGTCGTCCACCACGACGACGCCCTGCCCGACGGCCGGGTCATCGTCGAGACGGCCCGGGCCGACCTGCCCGCCCACGTCCCGACGTTGACCGAGGCCCTCGACGCCTGCGGCGACCTGATGGTCAACATCGAGATCAAGAACGTCCCCGTGGACCGGGACTTCGACCCCGACGAGATGGTGGCCGCGGCCGTGGTCGAGGAGGTCAGGCGGCGCGGGGCCGCCGACCGCTACCTGGTCTCGTCGTTCCACCGGCCCACCATCGACCGGGTGCGGGCGGACATGCCCGAGCTGGCCACGGCGTTCCTCCACGTGCACATCGACGGCCCGACCGCCCTGGCCGAGGCGGTCGCCCACGGCCACGGCGCCCTCCACCCCTGGTACGGCTGGGCGACCGAGGAGGTCGTCACCGCGGCCCACGAGCAGGGCGTCATCGTCAACGTCTGGACCGTCGACGAGCCGGAGGTGATGGCCGAGCTGGCCGCCCGCGGCGTCGACGGCATCGTCACCAACGTCCCCGACGTCGCCCTGGCCGTCCTCGGCCCGCCGACGCGCCGCTGAGCCGGGCCCCGACCCGAACTGGGGACGATCTCGGGGGCCATGGCAACCGGAATCGTCCCCGGTTCGCCGAGGGGTCAGGTCGCCGGAGGGGTCAGGTCGCCGGGGGGAGCGGGAGGACGAGGTCGAGGACGTCGGGCTCGTAGCGGATGGTGACCCGCTCGATGTCGCCGAGGTGGTCGCCGTCGACCTGGTACGGGAACGGCCCGTGCCCGGTGACCTCGAGGTGGGTGACCCCGGCGCGGGCGTCGACCTTCCCGATCCGCTGCACCTTCCCGCCCCCGGCGAGGGCCGCGCCCGCCACCCGCAGGATCGTGTCGATGCGCATCGAGCGGATCGTGATGGCGACCAGGGGTGAGTCGAGCGTCGCCTGGGGGGCGATGTCGAGCGCCCGGTTGCCCAGGTAGGTGTACGGGTTGGTGTTGAGGACGACGGCGAAGCTGCCGTCGTCGACCACCCGGCCGGCATCGGGGCCGTCGGGGAAGCGCACCGAGAAGCGGGGCCGGGTGCGGTCGAAGTGGCGGAACCAGGTGCTGAAGGCGGCGTAGACGAACAGCGGGTGCCCGAGGTACCGCTTCACCTGAGGACGCCGCTCCACCTGCTCGATCACGGCGGCGTCGAAGCCCAGCCCGGTGTGGAACAGGAAGTAGCGGCCGTTCAGCGAGCCCAGCCCGACCCGGCGGATCGACCCCGCGGCCAGGGCCTCCAGCAGCTCGCCGGTGGCCTCGATCGGGTCGTTGGTCAGGCCGATGGTGCGGGCGAACACGTTGGTCGAGCCGCCCGGCAGGGTGGCCAACGCCGTCGCCGTGCCGGCCAGCCCGTTGGCCGCCTCGTTGAGGGTCCCGTCACCGCCCAGGACGACCACGACGTCGGCCCCGTCGGCGGCCGCGCCGCGCGCCAGCCGGGTGGCGTGGTCGCGGCGGTTGGTCTCGGCCAGCTCGACCTCGTGGTCGGCCGACAGGGCCTTGCGGATCACGACCCGGGCGCGGGCCGTCACCGACGACGAGAACGGGTTGACGATCAGGACGATCCGCACAGGGCGGCCACGCTAGGGGGAGACGGGCGTGTCGAAAGGTGTCAGACACCCTTCGACACGTCGTCGTGGTCGGTGGCGACCAGCCGGTCGGAGACGCCGAGGGCGGCCGCACCGCAGAGGACGCCGAGGGCCCAGCCGCCGAGCAGGTCGAGCGGGAGGTGGACGCCGACGTACAGCCGGCCCAGGCCGACGAGGACGGCGACGACCGCGGCCGGCACCGCCAGGCGGGGCCAGGTCACCCCGGCCACCACGGCCAGGGCCGCGGCGGTGCCCGAGTGGGCCGAGGGGAACCCGGCGTCGGCCGGCAGGTGCTGGCGCAGCACGACGTCGTCGACCAGGGCCGGCGGCCGATCCCGGTCGACCACCGCCTTGAGCACCGCGGCCGCCAGCCGGTCGAGCGCCCAGGCCAGCGCCAGCGCCGCGGCCAACCGCCTCCGGCCTCGGACCAGGGCGACGGTCGCGGCGCCCAGCGCGGCCACGAACGTGCCCACCTGCATCACCGCCTCCAGCGGCAGCCCGACGGCCCGGGGCCAGCCGTTCACCGCCTCGAACACCGCGGTCTCGCCGGCCACCAGCTCCCCCGGGAGGGCCAGCGCGGTGGTGGCGATGACCACGATCGCCGCCGCCGCGAGCGCGGTTCGCGGCATCGTCCGTGCAGGCGTTGGTGGATTTGGCCGGCCGAACATCAACCGACAGACTCCCACCCATGAACGTGGTCGTCTGTGTCAAGCAGATCCCGGACCCCGCCGATCCCGGTGCTCTCAACCCGGATCACACCCTGAAGCGGGACGGGAAGCTCATCCTCGACGAGTCTGATACCTACGGCGTGGAGATGGCGCTGCAGCTCGTCGACAAGGCCGGCAGCGGCGAGGTCACCCTCGTCTCGATGGCCCCCAACGGCGAGGTCGCCGGGCTCCGCCAGGCCCTCGCCATGGGTGCGGCCAAGGCCGTGCTGGTGAGCGACGACGCCCTCGCCGGCGCCGGCGCCCTCGACACCGCCAAGGTCCTGGCCGCCGCCATCGGCTCGGCCGGTGAGTACGACCTGGTCATCGCCGGCGTGGAGTCCTCCGACGGCTACACGGGCGTCGTGCCCGAGCAGATCGCCGCCCTCCTCGACGTGCCCTCGATCGGCTTCGCCAAGTCGGTCGACGTGGCCGACGGCAAGGTCAAGGTCCAGCGCCAGACCGAGGCCGGCTACGACGAGGTCGAGGCCCCGCTGCCCGCCCTCGTGTCGGTCACCGCCGGCGTGGTCGAGCCCCGCTACCCCTCCTTCAAGGGGATCATGGCCGCCAAGTCCAAGCCGGTCGACACCAAGACCGTCGCCGACCTGGGCATCGACGCGTCCGTCGTCGGCTGGTCGGGTGCCGGCCAGGAGATCATCGACGTCGCCGCGGCGCCCGAGCGCGAGGCCGGCGAGAAGATCGTCGACGAGGGTGACGCCCACGAGAAGATCGTCGCCTTCCTCGACGACCTGAAGGTCCTCTGAGGCCGGGAAGGAACACTGACATGGCTCTCTCCAAGATCTGGGTCCACGTCGAGGTGAACGAGGGCGAGGTCGCCCCGATCACCCTCGAGATCATCGCCAAGGCCCGCACCCT
>CAYQGF010000201.1:0-7094 GCA_964416885.1 uncultured Iamiaceae bacterium | reverse complement strand
GCACGACCACCGACGAGGCCCTCGACGTGCTGAGGGACGGGCTGGCGACGGTCCGCAAGCGCAACCACCCCCGGATCGGCACCGCCATCACCGTCGAGGGGGTGGGGACGTGCTCCGACGAGCTGTACGCCGGCGCCGCCGCCCTGGCCGCCGACGAGGACTCGCTCTGCGTGTACCACAAGGCGACGAGCGAGCGGGAGGTCGAGCTGGAGCTGGAGCTCTACGGCCACCGCCCGGTCGAGCACATGTACGAGGTCGGCGGGATGAACGAGCACGTGCTGATGAACCACGTGACCTCGTTGGAGCACTTCGAGGTCGACATGTTCGCCGAGACCGGGGCGCGGATCTCGCAGAACCCGTCCAGCGCCCTGAAGCTCGTCAAGGGGACGACCCGCACCGGCAAGTGGCCCGAGCTGCTCGCCGCCGGGGTCCCGATCGGGCTCGGCACCGACGCCGAGAACGCGTCGAACCACGCCGACATCTGCCGGTCGATCACCCTCGCCGCCCTGCTCCCGCGGGACGCCCGCCTCGACCCCAACGCCGTCACCGCCGAGCAGGCGATCGAGATGGCGACGATCGGTGGGGCCAAGGCCCTTCGGATGGATCATCTCGTCGGTTCGCTGGAGGCGGGGAAGCTGGCCGACATCACCGTGTTCGATGCCACGGACTACGACTGGCGGCCGCTGCACAACCCGGTGTCGTCGCTGGTGTACGGCGCAACGGGCTACTCGGTCGACACCGTGGTCATCGGGGGCGAGATCGTCCTCGAAGGCAAGCAGCACACCCGCATCGACGCCGACGCGGCAGCGCGGGCCGTCATCGAGTGCGATCGCCGGATCCTCGGGGAGATCGGCATCACCCCCATGCCGAAGTGGCCAGTGCTGTGAGCCGGGCCATCCCTGAACGGAGGACATCGTGAGCTATTCGATCGGCATCGACATCGGTGGCACCTGCACCGACTGCGTGGTCATCGACGAGGAGGGCAACGCCACCCTCGGGAAGGCGTTCTCGACACCACCCGAGTTCGCCCAGGGCATCATGGACTCGCTGGCCAACGCCGCGGGCCAGATCGGTCGCGACGTGGCGTCCATCCTCGCCGACACCCGCCTCTTCCTGCACTCCACAACCGTCGCCGAGAACGCGATCGTCGATGGCGACCTCGTGCCGACGGGCGTCATCACCACCCGCGGGCACCGCGACACCCTCTTCGCCACCCGGGGGGCGTTCGGGCGGTGGTCGGGCATGACGGAGGACGAGAAGCGCAACCCGACCGACACCTTCAAGCCCGAGCCCCTCGTCCCGGTCGACCGCATCGCCGCCATCGACGAGCGCGTCGACCGGGCCGGTACGGTCCTCCGGCCGGCCGACGAGGCGGAGGTCGTCGAGGCCATCGGTCGCCTCGTCGGCCGTGGCGCCGAGGCCGTCGGTGTCTGTCTGCTGTGGTCGTTCAACAACCCCCAGAACGAGCTGGCGGTCCGGGCGGCCATCGAGCGAGAGCACCCGGACCTCTTCGTCAGCCTGTCGCACGAGGTCGCGCCGGTGCTCGGCGAGTACGAGCGGACGTCGACCGTCGCGCTGAACGCAGGCCTCGGACCTGTCGTCGCCGAGTACCTGGATCGCCTCATCGCCCACCTTCGGGACAACGGGTTCGGCGGCACGCTCCTCGTGATGCAGGCCTACGGCGGCCTCGTGCCCGCGGACACCGCGGCGCGGCGACCGGTGGGGATGATCGAGTCGGGACCGGTCAGCGGGCTCATGGGTTGCCGGCGGCTCGGAGAGCTCATCGGCCACGCCAACATCATCAACGCCGACATCGGCGGGACGACCTTCAAGATCGGCGTCGTCCGCGAGGGTCGCATCGACTACCAGCGCGAGTCGCTCGCCCTCCGCTACCACTACGCCCTGCCGAAGGTCGACATCGTCTCGCTGGGGATCGCCGGCGGGTCGATCGTGTCGATCGACGAGCGCTCGGGCACGCCCCGCATCGGGCCCCGCAGCGCCGGGTCCTACCCGGGGCCGGTCGTCTACGCCCACGGTGGGTCGGACCCGACCGTCACTGACACCGACGCCGTCCTCGGCTTCTTCAACGACGACTACTTCCTCGGGGGCAGCACCCGCCTCGACGTCGACGCGGCGCGCGACGCGTACCAGCGCCTGGTCGGCGACCCGCTCGGCCTCGGCGCCGACGAGGCCGCGATCGAGATCTACCGCCTGACCAACTCGCTGATCTACGACCTGCTCCACCGCACCACGATCCAGCGGGGCCTCGACCCCCGGGCCTTCGCCCTCTTCTCGACCGGCGGCACCGCGGGGATGCACCTCCCGGTCGTCGCCGCCGAGCTCGGCGTGGCGGCCACGGTCGTCCCCTACACGGCGTCGGTGCACGGGGCGTTCGGCCTGGTCACCTCGGACGTGGTGCACACCGAGGTGGTGTCCCGCCCGCTGCGCCACCCGGCTCCGGTGGCCGAGGTGCGCAAGATCTTCGGCGAGCTGACCGGCCGGACCGTGTCGCAGCTCGCGGCCGAGGGCTTCGACGAGGCCGCCATCACCACCGAGCTGGCCATCGACATGCGCTACGGCCGTCAGGTGCATGAGGTGACGACGCCCGTGGAGCTCGAGGACGGCGAGGTCACCGACGCCGCCTTGGCCCGCGCCGTCGACACCTTCGAGGACCTCTACTCCGAGCGCTACGGCCCCGACTCCACGTTCCGCGACGCCGGGGTGGAGATGGTGAGCTTCCGGGTCCGCTCCAGCGGCGACGTCCCGAAGCCCGACCTGGCCCGCGTGGCGGGCGACCCCGACGCCCGCGCGGGGGAGGCCCTGATCGAACGCCGTCGAGCGTTCGTGCCGGCGGAGCAGGCCTTCGCCGAGGTGCCCGGCTACGCCTTCGAGCGCTTGGCCCCGGGCGCCGAGGTCCGGGGGCCGGCGCTCATCTGGTCGCCGGTCACCACCGTCGTCGTCGACGCCGGTACGACCGCCCGCGTCGACCCCTACCGCAACCTCGTCCTGGTCAAGGAGGACCAATGACCCTCACCGACCCGACGACGGCCAGCCCCTCGTCACCCCTGCCCGTCGACCCCGTCACCTTCGAGATCGTCCGCAACAAGCTCCAGCAGGTGATGGACGAGGGCATGGACGCCCTCAAGAACGTCTCGGGTTCCCCGACCACGAACGAGGGCCACGACCTCATGGTGTCGCTGTACACCTCCGAGGGTGAGCTGATGATGGGAGGGGTCGGCTTCCTCCACCACCTCACCAGCGCGGCCCAGGCCGTGCGGCACGTCATCGCCGAGTTCTCCGAGGACCCGGGCATCGGTGAGGGCGACGTGTACATGCTGAACGACAGCTACACGGCCGCGCTCCACCCACCGGACATCTACATCATCTCCCCGGTCTACTGGGAGGGCCGGCGCCGGGGGTTCGTCGCCAACTTCGTGCACGCGACCGACATCGGAGCCGTCGACCCCGGTGGCTTCTCGCCGAACGCCCGCAACTCCTACCAGGAGGGGTTCGTCACCAAGGGCCTGAAGATCATCGAGGCCGGCAAGGTCCGGCGCGACGTGGTGGAGACCTACCTCAACCAGGTGCGCGAGCCCGGCCTGGTCGCCCTGGACCTCAAGAGCCAGCTGGCGGCCAACCACGCGGCCATCGAGCGGCTCCACTCGTTGTACGCCGAGTTCGGGCCCGACACCGTCGACGCCGTCAGCGATGCCCTCGTGACGCAGAGCGAGGACCTGCTGCGGGCCCGGCTGCGAGAGCTCCCGGACGGGACCTGGCGCGTGCGCCAGTACGTCGACTGGCCCGACCGGGTGCACGTGGTCGAGGCGGCCATGACCAAGCAGGGCGACACGCTGCACTTCGACTACTCGGCGAGCCCTCAGAGCGAGCTGGGCGTCAACGACTCCTACTGGTCGACCCTGGGGGCGACGTTCGCCCCGATCTACCCGCTCCTCGCGTGGGACCTCACCTGGAACCAGGGGCTGATGCGCCCGGTGACGGTGACGGCGCCCGAGGGCACCCTCGTGAACTGCACCAAGCCGGCGCCGGTGTCGGTCGCGACGGTGGCGGTGATCAAGGTCGTCAACGATGTCGCCAGCCTCCTCATCGGCCGCATGCTGTCGTGCAGCGAGCAGCACCGGGACCGCGCCATGGCCGTGTGGGACGGCGTCCACTCGGCGATCTCGATGGTGGGCGAGACCGCCGGGGGCGAGGACTTCATCGCCTACTCGACCGATGCGTTCGCCGGCGCCGGTGGGGCGCACGCGACCTGCGACGGCGTCGACATCGGCGGGGAGATCCCCAACGGGTTCTCCCGCTGGGCCAACGCCGAGACCCACGAGCTGGGCGCCCCGATCCGGTACGACTTCCGCCGGGCCGTCCCCGACAGCGGCGGCCCGGGCAAGTACCGCGGGGGTGTCACCCACGAGTTCGGGTTCTCCGCTCACGGCTCGTCGGACGACGGCATCACCGTGATCGTGATGACCAAGGGCCTCAGCACCCCGCTGAGCATGGGCATCTCGGGCGGTCTGCCCGGGTGCCTCACCGGCTCGTCGATCTTCCGGGGGGCCAACCTCGACGAGATGCCCGAGGGCCTCGACGACCTCACGGCCACCGAGGTCGAGGTGGCGCAGTGGGGTGACCTCCCGCTGGCGGTGGGCGATCTCTTCTACCACCGGTTCCAGGGCGGCGGCGGCTACGGCGACCCGATCGACCGGGACCCCCGACTGGTGGCGGTCGACGTCGCTACCGGGCTGGTGTCGGCCGGCGCGGGCGAGGAGGTCTACGGGGTCGTCCTCGACGACGACGGCGCCCCCGACGACGACCGCACCGCGGCCCGGCGGGCCGCGGTCCGCGCCGCCCGGCTGGGCCGGGAGCCGGTGGCCGGTTCGGACGCCCGTCGGCGGCCGGCGCCGTCCGGACGGCCGCTGGGGGAGTACCTCCAGCGCACCGATCACGGCGTGCAGTGCACGTGGTGCGGGGAGCACGTCAACGACGGGTCGCGGCCCTGGAAGCTCGACGCCCACACGGTGGAGTCGCCGCTGTCGGCGGCCGGCCCGCTGCGGGAGTCCGCCGACGGGCTGATCCTCCGGCAGTTCGTGTGCCCGTCGTGCGCCACCCTGCTCGAGACCGACGCCGCCCTCCCCGGCGACCCGGTCGTGCACGACGAGGTCGTGGCGTGGCCGACGTGAGCGGCCGGCGCCTCGTCGGGGCCCGCGCCCTGGTGACCGGGGCCGCGATGGGCATCGGCCGGGCGACGGCGCTCCGGCTGGCTGCCGAGGGCGCGTCGGTGGGCCTCCTCGACATCGACGAGGCCGTGCTCGACACGGCCGCGGCCGTGCGCGGCGCGGGCGGCACGGCGACGGCGCGCATCGCTTCGGTCACTTCCACGGCCCAGGTGGACGTCGCCGTGGGCGAGCTGGTCGACGACCTCGGCGGCCTGGAGGTGCTCGTCAACAACGCCGGGATCACCCGCGCCCCGGGGCCCGGCACCCCACCCGAACTGGCGGACGTGTCCGACGAGGAGTGGGACGCGGTGCACGAGGTCAACCTCAAGGGCACCTTCCGCGTCACCCGCGCCGCCCTGCCCCACCTCCGACGTGCCGGCGGGGCGGTCGTCTGCCTCTCCTCGATCATCGGCTCGCAGCAGGGCTGGGCCACCCGGGTCCACTACGCGGCGTCGAAGGCCGGCGTCGAGGGGTTCGTCCGGGCGCTGGCGGTCGAGGTGGCGCGCGACGGCATCCGCGTCGTCGGCATCGCCCCAGGCCTGGTCGAGAGCCCCCAGACCCTCGACTCGGCCGGGCCCGACGCCCTGCGCGAGTGGGCGGCCGGCGTGGTGCCCATCGGGTCGATCGGCCAGCCCGAGGACATCGCCTCGCTGGTGGCGTTCCTCGCCTCCGACGACGGCCGCTACCTGACCGGGACGGTGCTCACCGCGGACGGCGGGATGGGCGTTCGCTCGGTCAACCCCCTGCCGGAGCGAGACGGCCGGGGCACGCAGACCACGACCAGCAACGGAGGCCAACGATGATCGACCCGAACCGCCTGAGGACCATCCTCGACGACGTCGAGAAGGCAACCCCTGACGACGTGGCCCACGCCCGTCAGCTCCCGCACGAGGTCTACACCGACCCCGAGTTCTTCGCCTGGGAACAGGAGTCGATCTGGTTCCGGTCCTGGGTCTGCCTGGGCCGCGCCGACCGGATCCCCGAGGCTGGTGACTACTTCACCATCGACCTGATGGGCGAGCCGCTGGTCGTGCTGCGCGACCAGGCCGGCGAGGTGCAGGTGATGTCGGCCGTCTGCCCCCACCGGGGCAACACCCTCATCACCGGCGAGGGCAGCTGCGGCCACGTGCTGCGCTGTGCGTACCACTTCTGGACCTTCGACCTCACCGGGAAGATGGTCGGCGCCCCCGAGATGCGCGACGTGGTCGACATCGAAGTGTTGCGGGGCGAGACCCGCCTGGCCACGGCGCGCACCGAGGTCTGGCACGGGTTCATCTTCGCCAACTTCGACCGGGCAGCCCCGCCGCTCGCCCCGACGATGGCACGAGCCGACGCCGAGCTGACGGACTACGGCGTCGGGGCCATGCGGTCGTCGACGCCGGTCGAGATCCCCGACATGCCGTGGAACTGGAAGATCCTCCAGGAGAACTTCCTCGAGCCTTACCACCTGACGTACCTGCACCAGGGGTCGCACGAGTTCGCCCCGTCGAGCCTGACCTCGGTCCCGGTGTTCGAGCCCGGCGAGAACGTGATCGTCCGGTACTCGGGCTTCGTCGAGAAGGACGGCAGCCTGACCCGCACCGGGTGGGGGGCGCCGGCGGTCTTCCCGATCATCGATGGCCTCTCCGACGAGCAGCGGAGCCGGCTGACCTGGGTCGCCATGCTCCCGAACATGTTCATCGGCCTGTGCCCGGACATGGTCCTCAGCTACATGATGATCCCGACAGCGGTCGATCGCATGACGATGCAGACGAGCTTCCTGTTCCCCCCGGAGCGCTTCGACGACCCGGACCTGGACGCCAAGTGCGAGGAGCTGCTGGAGGGCAGCGTGACCGTGGTGAACCAGGACGTGATGGTCAACACGGCCGT
>CAYQGF010000200.1:0-7112 GCA_964416885.1 uncultured Iamiaceae bacterium | reverse complement strand
GCCGGCCCTGGCGGACGTAGCGGTAGGCGGTCATGTAGTGGACGCCGAGGCGCAGGGCGACCTGCTTCAGGTTCAGCGCTGTGCCCACCTCGACCGCACCGGTCGGCCCGTCCATCTCCCGAGCGTACGCGCCCTGCCCGCCACCCACCCAGGGGCTCGCGGGCCTGGCGTCGAGGGACGTCGCTCGGTTCGACGACCTACGCGCCGACCTCCCCAGGAGGTCCAGTGGTGCCGTCGCCCTCGAAGCCGGGCACCGCCGAGCTGTGACCTTGGTGGCGCCAGCGTTGCGCACGATGTCGCCGAGCGAGCCGATCCAGCTCGTCGAGCTGCTCGAACTCGACCGGCTTGGGACCGATGCCGAACGGGCGTCCGGGTGGCTCGACACCCACCAGCCTCACGACCTCGCCGGACCGCAGGGTCAGCGACGGCTTCGAGAGGCGTTCGCCCAGCTTCGAGCGGGACGGACGCAAGCCGAAGGAGGCGACCTCGTCCCATGAGACGAAGCGGTCTCGGAGGTGGGTGCGCACGACCACGCCGCTGGTGCCGACCAGCACCCCCGAGCGGGCCGTGAGGCCGCACCACACGGCCGCGCCGACGAACAGGACCGCGACGACACCACCGGCCACCGCCTCGCCGTCGGCCGTTGCCGCCAACCCGAACAGGGCAGCACAGCCCACGAGCGTCGCTGCGCCGAGGCCCAGGTTGGCGGCACGAGGACGGTTCCTGATCATTCGGCGCTCGGGATGGTCCCTGGTCACCCGCAGGATCATGCAGGACCGTGGCGCGCCCCTAGCATCACGGCCTCGCCGACCACCGCCACGAGCGCCGGAGCCACGACGATGCCCAACGAGATGGTGTTCACCGTCAACGGCACCACCGCCGTCCCCGCGACGCCGGTCAGCCTGGTCGACGCCGGTCTCAGAGAACGAGAGCACCTCCAGGAGTGGGTCCTCGAACACCCGCAGATCCTCGGCGACGACGTGAAGATCGTCAGCTTCGAGTTCGGGAGGTGGACCAACACCAGCGGCGCGGTCGAGAAGGACCGGCTCGACGTCCTCGGCCTCGATGTCGACGGCCAACTGGTCGTCGTGGAGCTGAAGCGGGACAAGGCCCCGGACACCGTCGACATGCAGGCGCTCAAGTACGCCGCCCTGGCCTCGCGCTTCACCCGGGAGGACCTCGACACGCTCCACGCGAGCTACCTGAGCAAGAAGTCGGGCCAACCGGTGTCGCGGGAGGACGCGGCGGCGGCGCTGGACGAGTGGGCGTCGATCACCGAGGAGAGCCTGCGCCTGCCCCGGTTGCTGCTCATGGCCGCCGAGTTCCCGCGCACGGTGACCGCCACGGTCGTGTTCCTGCACCAGCAGCTCGGCCTCGACATCCGTCTTCTGGTCTTCCAGGCCTATCGCACCGCCGATGACGTCCTGCTCACCGTGTCGCAGCACTACCCGCCGCCGGATGTCGAGGAGTTCGTGCTCTCGCCGGAGGTCAACGAGGCGAAGCAGCAGAGGACGACGAAGCAGACCAGGAAGCGGGAGGCCACGACGGTCTCGCTCCTGTTGGCCGGCGACGTCATCGAGCCCGGCGCCCCGTTGACGTTCCGGTGCCCGATCGTCGCGGCGCGGGAAGAGGTCGACGCCTGGATCGCCGAGCTTCCGGCCCGGGGGCGGGCGGAGTGGCAGGACGACCCGGGCCGGCCGCTGGTGTGGGAGGTCGACGGACAGCCGTACTCACCGACCGGGCTGGCCGCCCGCGTCCTGAAGGACGCGGTCGGTCGCACGTCCGCCGTCCAGGGCCCCATCTGTTGGGTCGATGCCGACGGCGCGACGTTGGTCGAGCTGGCCGAGACGGTCACCACCGGTTCCGAGGTGCCGATCGAGGTGCACCTCGCGAAGCTGAGCCCCGAGCTGGCCCCGGTGTTCGATGCCCTGGACAAGGGCATCCGTGGCCTCGGCACCGATGTGGTCCGTCAATCGAGGATCCGCGGCCTCAAGTACTACCGGGACAAGAAGATGCTCGACCTGGTGGTCTACGCGGGCCACCTCAGCCTCTACATCCGTCGGCTGAGGTCGAAGCCCGACGACCCCCGGGGCCTCATCGTCACCGACAAGACGCCCCGCTACGTGCACGCCCAGGTGCGCCAGATGGCGGACGTCGCCGACGCGCTCGACCTGATCGGCCTCTCGTATGCCGCAGCCTGACGGGAGCTATGTTCCACAGTTCTATGGAACATGCGAGTGAGGGCGGGGAGGCGGAAGGGTCGGCGTCGGCGTTCGACGAGGTGGCCCGGCTGGGGCGGGTGCTGGGGAACGGGGCGCGCCTCCAGGTGCTGTTGCTCCTCGCCCAGGGGGAGCGACCGGTCCAGGAGGTCGCGGCGCGCACGGACCTGAACATGACGACGGCCTCGGCGCACCTGCACGCGCTCCGCGACGTCGGGCTGGTGGCGTCGCGCCGGGAGGGCCGGCAGGTGATCTACCGGTTGGCCGGGGACGACGTGGCCGAGCTGCTCACGATCGTCCAGCAGGTGGCCGAGCGGCGCCATCCTGCCGCCCGGTTGGCGCTCGAGGTGCGGGACGCCCGACTGGCCGAGCCCCTGCCCGACGGGACGACGGCCATGGGCCGGGAGGAGCTGCTCACCGCGGTCCGCGAGGGGCGGGTGACGGTGCTCGACGTCCGCCCGGCCGAGGAGTTCGCCTCCGGCCACCTGCCCGGGGCGCTGTCGATCCCGCTCGACGAGCTGGCGGCGCGGCTGCACGAGGTCCCGGTCGACCAGGAGGTCGTCGCCTACTGCCGGGGCCGGCTCTGCACGCTCTCGAAGCGGGCGGCGGGCCTCCTGGCCGAGCACGGCCGGATGGCCCGGGCCGCGGCCGAGGGTGTGCTCGAGTGGCGGGCCGACGGTGTCGCCCTCGCCGTTCCGCCGGAGCCGGCCGGGTGACGGCCGCCCTCGCGCCCCCGGACGTCGGGGACCAGCCCGAGCAGCGGCGCGTCCTGCGCACGCTCGTCGCGGCCCAGGTCCTGTCCGGTGCCGGGCTGGCCGCCGGCGTCACCGTGGGCGCACTGCTCGCCCGGGACCTCTTCGGCTCCGACGGGTTGGCGGGTGTCCCCGCCGCCCTCTTCACCATCGGGTCCGCCGGAGCCGCGGTGCTCGTCGGCCGGGTATCGGACCGCCACGGCCGCCGACGGGGCCTGGGCCTCGGGTACGCCGCCGGTGGCCTCGGCGCCGTGGGCGTCGTGGTCGCCGCTCACCTCGGATCGGTCGTCGTGCTCCTGCCCGCGCTGCTCGTGTACGGCGCCGGGACGGCGACGAACCTCCAGGCCCGCTACGCCGGCGCCGACCTGGCGAGCCCCCAGCGCCGGGGCCGGGCGATCAGCACCGTCCTGGTCGCCACCACCGTCGGCGCCGTGTTCGGCCCCAACGTCGTGTCGCCCATGGGCGACCTGGCCGGGGGCGTCGGCCTGCCCCGCCTGGCGGGTCCGTTCGTGCTGGCGGCCGTGGCGTACGGGCTCGCCGGGGCGGTGCTCCTGGCCCGGCTCCACCCCGACCCGCTCCTGCTGGCCCGGGAGCGGGCCGTCGCCCCGCCCGCGGCCGGCCCGCCCGCTGACGTTCCGTCCGCCGCGGCCGGGGCGGCTCCCGGGCCCGCCGCGGCCGTCGGTCGGGCCGTCGCCGTCGGGGGCGCGGTGATGGTCATCGCCCAACTGGTGATGGCCGCGATCATGACGATGACGCCGGTGCACATGGAGCACCACGGTCACGGCCTGGGGGCGACCGGCTTCGTCATCGGCGCCCACATCGCCGGCATGTACCTGCTGTCGCCGGTCACCGGTCGGTGCGTCGACGCCGTCGGGCCCCGGCCCGTCGCCGTCGCCTCCGGGGTCACCCTCGGCGCGGCCGGCATCCTCGCCGCGGTCGTCCCGGGGGAGTCGACGATCGGGGTCGCCGTCGCCCTGACCGTGCTCGGACTGGGGTGGAACCTCGGGCTGTTGAGCGGGACCGCGATCGTCACCGCGGCCGCCCCCCTGGAGGTCCGGGCCCGGGCGCAGGGCGCGGTCGACCTGTGCGTCGCCATCGCCGGCGCGGGGGCCGGGCTCGGGTCCGGCGTGGTCCTGGCCGCGTCGTCCTTCGCCGCCCTGTCCCTGCTCGGGGCGATGGTCGCCCTGGCGGGTGTCGCCGTCGTCGGCTTCTCGACGACCCTGCGCCTGGAGGGGATGTGACAGGAGGGCCGGTGACGACGACCGACGGCAACCCGCTGGTGCAGCTCTCGCTGGAGGACCTGCGGGAGCGCACCAGCATGAAGTGGCGCGCCCACCCGCCCGACGTGCTGCCCCTGTGGGTGGCCGAGATGGACGTGCCCCTCGCGGCACCGGTCGTGGCGGCGCTGAAGGAGGCCATCGACCGGGGCGACACCGGCTACCCGGGAGGGAGCGGCCTGGCCCGGGCCTTCGCCGCCTTCGCGGCCCGCCGCTGGGGCTGGAGCTTCGACCCCGGGGGCCGGACCGCCATCGTGCCCGACGTGATGCTCGGGATCGTCGAGGTGCTGCGGCTGGTCACCGACCCCGGCGCCACCGTGATCGTCAGCCCGCCGGTGTACCCGCCGTTCTACGCCTTCGTCGGCCACGACGGTCGTCGGGTCGTCGAGGCGCCCCTCGGAGGGGACGGCCGCCTCGACCTCGACCGTCTCGACACCGCCTTCGCCACGGCCCGGGCCGGCGGCGGGCCCGTGGCCTACCTGCTGTGCAACCCGCACAACCCGACCGGCGTCGTCCCCACCCCCGACGAGCTGGCCGCGGTCGCGGCGCGGGCCCGTCGGCACCGGGTCAGGGTCGTCGCCGACGAGATCCACGGCCCGCTCACCCTCCCAGGCGCCCGCTTCACGCCCTACCTGAGCATCGACGGCACCGACGACGCCTTTGCGGTCACGTCGGCGTCGAAGGGCTGGAACCTCGCCGGCCTCAAGGCTGCGCTCGTCGTCGCCGGGGACGACGCCCGCCCCGACCTGGCCCGCCTGCCGGAGGAGGTCGGCCACGGCCCCAGCCACCTCGGGGTGATCGCCCACGCCGCCGCGTTCCGGGAGGGCGAGGGCTGGCTCGACGCGCTGCTGGCCGGTCTCGACGTCAACCGGGACCTGCTCGCCTCGCTCCTGGCCGAGCACCTCCCCTCGGTCGGCCACCGCCGGCCCGAGGCCACCTACCTGGCGTGGATCGACTGCCGGCCCCTCGGGCTCCACGACCCCGACGACCAGGGTGGTGCCGGCATCGTGAGCGACCTGGCCGGTCCGGCCCGGACCTTCCTCGACGAGGCCCGGGTCGCCCTCAGCTCGGGCCACGTCTTCGGCGCCGGCGGCGTCGGCCACGTCCGTCTCAACTTCGCCACGGCACCCGCCATCCTCACCGAGGCCGTCAGCCGCATGGGCCGGGCGGTCACGGGCGGCTGATCGGGCCGAATTGCTACCGTCCGTAACCGTGCCCCGCCGCTTCGCCCTCGTCGCCCTGCTCGTCCTCCTCCCGCTCGTCGCGTGCAGCGACGACGGCGACGACGCGCCGAGCGCAGCGTCCGACAGCTCCTCCACCACGTCGACGACCGTGGTGGAACGGGAGCCGGTGTTCGAGCCGGGGGAGTGCCCCATGCCCATCCCCGACACCGTCACCATCGAGGTCGACTGCGGCGTCCTGGTGGTGCCCGAGAACCGCCTCGACCCCGAGAGCAACGACATCCGGATCGCCGTGGCCCACCTCCACAGCTCGAACCCCGACGCCGCGCCCGACCCGGTCGTCGAGCTGGCCGGCGGCCCCGGCTTCGGCAGCCTCCAGAACGTCGAGGGGTGGTCGCAGTCGCCGCTGATCGAGGACCGCGACATCGTGCTGTTCGACCAGCGTGGCGTGGGCTACTCGGAGCCGAACCTCGACTGCCCCGAGACCAACGAGGCGGTGTGGCAGATCTTCACCACCAACGACCCGCCCGAGGTCGAGGGCCAGGTGATGATCGACGCCAACCTGGCCTGCCGGGACCGCTTGCTGGCCGAGGGCGTCGACCTCGACGGCTACACCACGGTGCAGAACGCGGCCGACGTCGAGGACCTCCGCGTCGCCCTGGGCTTCGACCAGGTCAACCTCCGCGGCGTCTCCTACGGGTCGTCGCTGGCCCAGATGGTGGTGCGCAACCACCCCGAGGGCCTGCGTGCCGTCCTGCTCGACTCGGTGGTGCCCCCCGACGTCCCCTTCGTCGGCGTCGCCCGCGGTGAGAGCGCCCTGCGCGCCTTCGAGGCCCTCGACGAGGCCTGCCAGGCCGACGACTCCTGCGGTCCCGTCTACGGCGACCTGGTCGAGCTGTTCGGCGAGGCGGCGGCCTCGCTCGACGCCGAGCCGTACCGGGTGATGGTCCCGGACCCCGAGGGCGGCGAGGACCGGGAGGCGTTCATCGACGGCGGCGACTTCGTGGCCGGCCTGTTCAACGCCATGTACGACCCGACGCTGCTCACCGCCATCCCGAGCGCCGCCCGCGACGTGGCCGACGGGGGCCGGGCCATCATCGATGCCCTCGCCCCCAACGGCGTCGCCTTCCTCGCCGGCCAGCACGAGGCGATGACCACGTCGATCCTCTGCGCCGACACCGGCCGCATCCAGGACCCCGACGCCCTCGAGCCGTTCGTCGAGGAGAACCCCGAGCTGGCCCAGCTGGTGTACTTCGGGGCGACCGAGCAGCTCTGCCCCGAGTGGGGCGTCGAGCCGCAGCCGGCCGAGAACAACGAGCTGCTCACCGCCGAGGAGGTCGACGTGCCGGTGTTGGTGATGGCCGGTGCCTTCGACCCGGTGACCCCGCCCGACGGCTCCCGCCGGGTCGCCGAAGCGATGGGCCTGGACCTGGTGCTCCTGCCCAACGCCGGCCACGGCGCCATCGCCACCGAGTGCGGGGCGTCGATCTGGAAGGCCTTCCTGGCCGACCCCTCCACGCCGCCCGACACCAGCTGCGTCGACGAGATCCCGCCCCTCGACTTCCCCTAGTCGCCCCGCACGCCTCGGACAGGAGGACCCGTGCCCGAGCTCTTCTTGACCGACTCCTCGCAAGGCCTGCACACGTCGCTGCGCGGCTTCGTCCGCCAGTGGCCGAGCATCCG
>CAYQGF010000199.1:0-7138 GCA_964416885.1 uncultured Iamiaceae bacterium | reverse complement strand
GAGGCACCCTCTACACGGAGTGGCAGAAGGTCATGCGGGTCGTCGGCATCGAGGGCTTCCGCTTCCACGACCTACGCCACACAGGCAACACCCTCGCCGCCTCGACCGGCGCCAGCACCAAGGAGCTGATGGCGAGGATGGGCCACGCCAGCCCGAGGGCCGCGCTGATCTACCAGCACGCCACAGCCGAGCGAGACCGAGCCATCGCCGATGCACTAAGCGAGATGATCGAGAGACGGCCCTGAGCCGCGTTGCGCCTTACTTCCAACCAACTCGGAGGCGACGAGCACGGTCCCGGAAGGCCTTCTCGCCTCCTTCGAGAATCTGGCAGACCGCAGCCCTAATGGACTCGTCCTCTAGGCCGCCGGTCCTGTACCTAATCGTCGGAAGTTTTCCTGCTTCGAGACGACCGCACTCGGCAACTATCACTTGGTCCACGTCCGTATTGACTACCAGGTTGGCGTTATGGGTGACCATGATGACCTGGCGTCGGTCGCTTGCAGCACGGAAGAGTGCGACCAATTCCGTATATACCGATTCCGGGTCGAGGTTCTCCTCAGGCTGATCGATGATCAACGGCGTGGTCTCGTGGCGGTCTACGGCGAGGTAGAGGAGCAGAAGAACTACGCCTCGCGTACCGGGAGATAGGCGCGTGATATCGATACCATCATACTCAATAGTATAGCGGAGCTCGACGTGGTCAGCGTCATACAGCCAACTGGCTAGATCGTTACTCCAGGCGTGGTATTCATCGGCGTCGTCGCGGGAAACGTTGCACTGGTCGCGGAACGCTTGGCTGTGGTCTTGTGAGAACTTGCGTATGGCTTCGGCTGCGTCCGCACCGTCATGCGAGGCCCAAGCAGGGAGCAACGTTTCCGTGGCGGCTTCGAGAAGGCTACCGCGCAGCCGAAAGGCGCCTTCCTTGCGAAGGTCGAGGAAGGACTCCCCTGTGAGCGCCCACGTAGCGATGTCGACATGTCGTTGGACAGAGAATCGGAGCTTCTGGAGGGAACCGGTTCCAGCTTCGAGGATCTCTGAGAGCGGCGAATACAGCTCGTTAAGGATGGCTTCTTCTTCCAGAAGGGCATCGAAGTAGCTCGCGTATCGCTCGAGTCGTTGATCAAACCCAGCCTTGGCGAGAGCGTCAGCCTCGTTAGCCGCCACGATCTGCCCATCGGTTCGCTCGATCTGCGTCTGGAGACTACCGATCTGTGAATTGACGTCCCTCAACCGGTTGGCACGTTGCTGGTCAAGTCCGACAAGGGCCTGGAGGCGCTGGTGCTCGGCACGCAGCCTCGACACCGTGTGACTTGCGAGGTCGGAGTCCGCAGTTCGCTCAAGCGTGTCTGTCCAGCCTGACTCGGGGGTGATGTCCACGATCCCAGCCTGTCGCGTTCGTGCTGCCTCGCGTTCTTGGGAGATTATAGAATCGACGTCGCCTTTGAACTTCGGCTCGAACGCCACCCATTGGTCATCGGAGAGATCCGCCTCTGCGTTGCGGTCTCGGATCTTGCTCAATTGGCTAGGGAACGTAGTCCCTCGACTCGTTGAGACGTCCTGGGCGAGGGTATCGAGCGCCTTGATCCGTCGGGACTCGTATTGAGCCTGGCGCTCTCTCTGCTGTAGCGCCTCCCCTACTAGGGTGTATCGGTTGGCCGTCGAGGGGTCGACCTTCTTTGTGAGTTCACGAGCCTCTTCTTGGGCTTTGGTTCTCTTCTTGATGAGTTCCCCGCGGGCCTCCTGAAGCGACGGAAGAGAGTCGTGCAGGACGCGCAACCGGGTAATCTCCTCAGTTAGATCGGCGATGGCCTCGAGTTCTGCAACTTGACGCGCCTTTGGAGCTCTCAATTTCAGGTCAAGAAGTTCATCGAAGTCGAAGGTGCTGTACCGTTCGTCGGCTTCCAACGAGTTGAAAACGACCCGCTCGATCTCCTTGCGCAAGAGATCCGAGACACCATCGACCGCGCAGAGGTCGTCGACAAACTGTTGTGAAAGGTAGCGAAGGGGGGGTGCGAAGCCCGTGGACTCATCGTGTGGTCGGTCACGCAGCGCCTGTGTCGACACCTCGCCATCCGTCCAAGAAACCGCTGCCACCGAGTCATCGAGCAGAGAACCGGCACGACGCACAAACGACTTTGCGTTGTCGAACGGTTGTGCCGAGTTGGCACCTGCCGCCATCAGATCGGCGAGGGCCGTTTTCCCCGAGCCCCTCGGGCCAATTATCGCCACAAGTCCAGGATTGATCGGTACCGGCTGAGAAGGAAACCAGCCTCCTGAGCTCACGACAACCGATTCAATACGGCGCTCTTCATGGGCATCCGCCGGAGAAATGTCCGCAATCAAGGAACGGAACTCAGGCTCTATGCATGCCTGCTTCAGGGTGCTGAAGGTAGAGTCTCCCTTCAGCCAGCAGTAGCGGTTCTGGTCTGGCTTGCCCAGGTCCTCCCGCTTATGCGCGTCACTGCCGTGCAGGCAGAGCTTCCGACTTCCGTACTTCTGGGTGATCGCTGCAAGATCATCCCCGCGCTGGCCCAGCCAAAATTCTCTCTGTGATGGGTTGCCGCTGAAGATGATCTGCGCAAAACGCTCAATCTCTCGGCGGCGAGCCTCGAATGCTCCGTCGGAAGCCCGAACGCCCGAGGTGCCGTCCTTCTGCCCTCCGGCAAATCCGACCAGGCAGTGCTCTCGTGCCCAATCGTCTTCGGTTAGATTGCGCTCAAGTTGGCTGAAGTTCACCTTGAACTGGTTGGTCCCCTCCTTGAGGGCCGCACGGTCGTCCAAGTCGTCTCGGCCCGCGAACTTGCGCCCGAGCTGGATGAGGTCCTCGGGCGTCGCTCGGTACACCCTGCCGTTAAAGGTGAACTCGAGACGACTAAGTACCCGGTCCAGTTCGTCGACGTCCTCGGGCGCAGCCAGAAGGTGAAGATTTACACCGGCTCCGGCCGTGGTCGGCACGTCCAGTCGAAGCTCCACGTTGGGGAAGAGGAGTTCGAGTCCTTCGCCTGCCCCTCCCGCCCAGGCCGCAAGAGCTGCCCGGAAGGTGGCGGTGGTGGCGTAGTCGGTGACGCCGACTGCTTCGATCGCCGGGCGGCACGCGGCAAGGAGGTCCAGAGCCTCGGCGATGGTCAGCTCGCCGAACTGGTTGTTCAGCACGGTGCCTGGCAGGTGCACGTGCGGGTCCCAACGACGCCAGATCGAGCCTTGGTTTCCTTGCGACTCAGGCTCACCGGGCGTGACCGGATCAGCTGATGCCTCCGCTTGGCCGTCACTCATGCGGTTTCCCCTCCCAGGGTTCCGAATCCGTCTGGCCCGCAGCGGCTGTGGCACGCCTGTGGCACGACGGTGGGATTCTTGGCTTGCAGCAGCCGTCAGGCAAGGGAGCTTAACGCCCTGACCTGGGGGTTTGCTTGGAGCGGGTGACGGGAATCGAACCCGCGTTCTCAGCTTGGGAAGCTGATGTTCTGCCTCTGAACTACACCCGCGTGCGCTGACGCGTGATGGGTGACCCTAGTCGTCGCGCCGGGGGCGGGGCCGGGTCGATGGGGACGCAGGTCGAGGGCCGGCGGACAGCTGGCCGGTCGGGGTCCGGTGTCGGGCCCCTGTGACCGGCCCGATCGGCCTGGCGGCCGGGTCCCATGGCGCCGCGGGGAGGGGGTGCCTTGGCCGGCACGGGTGCGAGCGGCGAGGATCGACCGGTGACCGACTTCATCTTCGGCGACCTGACGGACTGGGTGACCCGGGTCATCGACGCCATCGGGTACCTCGGCGTCGCCTTCCTCGTCGCCCTCGAGAACGTCTTCCCCCCGATCCCGTCCGAGGTCGTCCTGCCGGCGGCGGGGTACTGGGCCAAGGAGCACGGCGGCCTCGGCCGGCTCATCGGCATGATCGTGGCGGCGACCATCGGCTCGGTCGTCGGGGCGTGGATCCTCTACTTCGTGGCCCGGACGATCGGCCAGGACCGGCTCAAGACGCTGATCGACAAGCACGGCCGCTGGCTCGGCATCAAGGTCAAGGATGTCGACAAGGCCGAGAAGTGGTTCGAGAACCGCGAGGAGCTGGCCGTCCTGGTCTGCCGGTGCGTGCCCCTCGTCCGCTCGCTGGTGTCGATCCCGGCCGGGTTCGCCGAGATGCCGCTCGCCCGCTTCACCGCCTACACGGCCATCGGCTCGGCCGTGTGGAACACGGCCCTGATCCTGGTGGGCTTCGCCGCCCACGAGTACCAGGACGAGGTCGAGTCGGTGATCGGCTACGTGCAGTACGTCGTGCTGTTCGTGATCGTCGTAGCCGTCGGCTGGTTCCTCTGGAAGCGGGCGATCCAGCCCCGCCTCCGCGGCGAGCAGCCGGAAGCGATGGTCAGCGACGACTGACGTCGCCGACCGAGGCCCCGTCGGTGAGGTCGATGACCACCTCACCCTCCGCCGGGCGGCCGACGCCTCCGAGACCGCCGACGCCGCCGCCGGAGCCGGCCTCACCGTCGGGCGTCGACGCCCCGTCGAGGGACGGCACGCCGTCGAGGGAGGGCGCTGATGGCCCCTGGCCGTCGCGGAGGTCGATGGTCGTGTCGGAGACCAGGTCCTCCCGGTCGGCGGCCCGCCGGCGCACGTCGCCGGGCCAGGCGAAGGTCCCGACCAGCAGGAACAGCAGGCAGGCGCTGAGCGCACCCCGGCTGGCCTCGCTGATGTCCCCCCGCAGCGCGGACAACGTGACGATGTTGAGCACGCAGTGCGCCACCGCCATGGGCAGGATCGCCCGTGACCGGGCCACCACGAGGGCACTGACGGCGGCGAAGGCGATGTAGGTCAGCAGGTTGGCCAGCGAGGCGACCTGCTGCTGGTGCCCGGGCAGCAGCACCCACCAGGTGCCGGCCGCGACGTAGCCGATCACCCGGGCCGGGTTCATCGGCACCCGCAGGACCATCAGCGCGGTCGTGATGACCACCGGCACCGCGAACCGGTACACCAGCTCCTCGTTGGCCGCGGCGAGCAGCAGCGCGGCGATGTCGATGGTGTCGCCGGTGCGGGAGAACAGGGCCACGCCCAGGCCGATCCCGGCGGCCATGGCGACCCAGAACGGTCCGAGCCGCTCGACGTCGCGGACCCGGCCCAGCGAGTGGACGCCCAGGAACCCCAGGAGCAGGAGCGACGGCACCGCTGACGCCGACAGCGTCAGGCTGCCGACCTCGACGCCAACCCCGACGAGCAGCGACGTCATCTCCACGACCATCGTGACCGTGGCGAGCGTCAGGACCAGCAGGCGTCCGGTGCGGGTGTGGACCAGCGACGGTGCCGGCTTGGGGGCGGGGCGTCGACCGGCCGACGCCGAGGTGGGGGCGGTCATGCCGATGCCCCGACGGTGACGGGAGCGGCCTCGACGGTGGTACCGGTCTCGACGGTGGTGCCGGTCTCGACGGTGGTGTCGGCCTCGACGGTGGTGCCGGTCTCGGCGGCGATGGTGGCGTGGAGCGCGGCCACCGCGACCTCGATCTGGTCGTCGTCGGGGACCCGGGTGGTGATGCCCTGGAGCCACGACCCGGGGGCCATCAGGACCCGACCGAGCAGGGTGTGGCGGCGGAGCCCGGCCAGCCGGATGACCTCGTAGGCGACACCGGCGACGATCGGCAGGCCCAGGATGCGGCTGGCGACCAGCACCGGCCAGCTCACCTCGCCGACCAGGACGTGGGCCACCAGCGAGACCAGCACGACCAGGAGCAGGAAGGCGGTGCCGCACCGCGGGTGCCGGCGGTCGAACCCTCGGATGGCGGCGGGCGAGAGCTCGACCCCGTGCTCGAAGGCGTGGATCGTCATGTGCTCGGCCCCGTGGTACGAGAAGGTCCGCTTGACCTCCCGGTTGAGCGAGATCAGGGCCATGTAGCCGACGAGGATGGCGAGGCGCAGCCCGCTCTCGACCAGGTTGAACAGGTACCGGCCCTCGATGCCGAGCGCCTTGGGCACCGCCGCCGGCAGCACCCCGAGGATGCCGATGGCGAGCACCGCGGCCAGGACCGTGGTGAGGGCCAGCCCGCCCTTCGAGTAGCCCCGCCCGTCCTCGGTGCCCCGGGCCTTGGCCCCCCACACCATGGCCTTGGTGCCGAGGCTGACCGACTCCCACAGGGCGACCGGGCCCCGCACGAACGGCAGGCGCCGGACACCCTCGTGGTCGTCGGCCAGGGTGGCGTTGGTGGTGACGATCGTGCCGTCGGGACGGCGGACCGCCGCGCCCCAGGCCCCGGCCCGCCGCATCATCACCCCCTCGATGAGGGCCTGTCCCCCGATGGGGCCGATGTCGGCCACCAGCGAAGGGGTGTCGTGCGTCGAGGTGGTCTCGGCCACGGCTGCGTCTCCTGTCCCGTCGTCCCCGCCACCACGTATCGTGGTGGTCCGTGGCCGGACCCTACTGTGCGTGGTCGTCGGTGTCTAGGTCGTATGGCCCATGTTCGGCCACTGAGGGTGCGTTCCTGCCCCAAAACGCCGACTGCCAACCACGCGTCGTGGTCGGCAGTCGGGAAGATATGGGGACGTCACCGCACCGAGCGGTGGCCGCGGGTCAGTCGATCGACGTCGCCTGCGTGTCGATGTCGACCCGGTGGACGGCCTCGGCGTCGGCCCTCTCGCCCTGCTCGATCGCCTCGACCAGGTGCATGGCGATGTCGGCGACGGTGACGTTCTCGTCGACCTCGGTGCCCATGCCCTTCACCCCGTCGTCGATCATGATGTAGCAGAACGGGCAGGCGGTGGCGATGCGGCTGGCGCCGGTGCCGACCAGCTCCTCGGCCCGGGCGTCGTTGACCTTGGTGCCGATCGTCTCCTCCATGAACATGCGGGCGCCGCCGGCGCCACAGCACATGCCCTTGGTGCCGTTCCGGGGCGCCTCGACGACCTCGACGCCGCCCAGCCGGCCGATGACCTGCCGGGGCGCCATGTAGATGTCGTTGTGACGACCGAGGTAGCAGGAGTCGTGGTAGACGATCCGGTCCTCGAGCTGGGCCCGGGACAGGTCGAGCTTGCCCGTCTCGACCAGCTGCTCGAGCAGCTTCGAGTGGTGCATCACCTCGTAGTTGCCGCCGAGCTGCGGGTACTCGTTCATCAGCGTGTTGAAGCAGTGCGGGCACTGCGTGATGATCTTCTTCACGCCCATGCCG
>CAYQGF010000198.1:0-7147 GCA_964416885.1 uncultured Iamiaceae bacterium | reverse complement strand
GTCTGCCACACCGACCTCCACTACCGGGAGGGCGGCATCAACGACGACTTCCCGTTCCTGTTGGGCCACGAGGCGGCCGGCATCGTCGAGGCGGTGGGCGACGACGTCACCGACATCGCCCCGGGCGACTTCGTCGTCCTCAACTGGCGGGCCGTCTGCGGCGAGTGCCGGGCCTGCAAGCGGGGCCGCCCCCACCTCTGCTTCGCCACCCACAACGCCACCCAGAAGATGACCCTCGACGGGGTCGAGCTCAGCCCCGCCCTGGGCATCGGGGCCTTCGCCGAGAAGACGCTCGTCGCCGCCGGCCAGGCCACCAAGGTCGACCCCGAGGCCCGGCCCGAGGCCGTCGGCCTGCTCGGCTGCGGGGTGATGGCCGGGCTGGGCGCGGCGATCAACACCGGTCAGGTCGGCCCGGCCGACACGGTCGCGGTGTTCGGCTGCGGCGGGGTGGGCGATGCCGCCGTTGCCGGGGCCGCCATCGCCGGCGCCCGGACGATCATCGCCGTCGACCTCGATGCCCGGAAGCTGGAGCTGGCCCGGGGCTTCGGCGCCACCCACACCGTCGACGCCTCGAAGGTCGACCCGGTCGAGGCGATCCGCGAGCTGACCGGCGGCTTCGGGGCCGATGTCGTCGTCGAGGCCGTCGGCAACCCCAAGGTCTTCGAGCAGGCGTTCCAGGCCCGCGACCTGGCCGGCACGGTGGTCCAGGTCGGCGTGCCCAACCCCGAGATGCGCATCGACATCCCGATGATCGACTTCTTCGGTCGGGGCGGCGCCCTCAAGCCCTCGTGGTACGGCGACTGCCTGCCGAGCCGGGACTTCCCGCTCTACACCGACCTGTACCTCCAGGGCCGGCTCGACCTCGACGGCTTCGTCAGCGAGACCATCCCCCTCGACGGGGTGGAGGAGGCCTTCCAGAAGATGGAGCGGGGCGAGGTCCTCCGCTCGGTCGTCGTGATCGAGGGGGGCAACTGATGGCGCGGGCGGGAGGCGGCGACGGCCCCCGGGTCGACAAGGTCGTCACCAGCGGCACCTTCTCGATCGACGGCGAGGACTTCGACGTCGACAACAACATCTGGATCGTCGGCGACGACGACGAGTGCATCGTCGTCGATGCCGCCCACGACCACGAGCCGATCGTGGCGGGCGTCGCCGGCCGGAAGGTCGTCGCCATCGTGTGCACCCACGGCCACAACGACCACATCAACGCCGCGGTGGCGCTGGCCGACGCGGTGGACGCCCCGATCTGGATGCACCCGGCCGACACCATGCTGTGGGAGGCGGTGCACCCCGACCGCCCGGTCGATGCGCCCCTCAACGACGGTCAGGTGATCGCGGTCGGGGGGCGGAAGCTCAAGGTGGTCCACACCCCGGGCCACAGCCCCGGCGGGGTCTCGCTGCTCGACGCCGACGCCGACCTGCTGTTCTCCGGCGACACCCTGTTCAAGGGCGGGCCGGGCGCCACCGGCCGCAGCTTCTCGAGCTTCGCCACCATCATCGACTCGATCCGCGACCGGCTCCTCCCGCTGCCGGACGAGACCGTGGTCCACACCGGCCACGGTGACGACACCACCATCGGCGTCGAGGCCCCCGACCTCGACGCCTGGATCGCCCGCGGCCACTAGTTGTGACGACTCGACTCAGACGACGACCCAGACAGACGTTTGGATAAGGCAATGGTCACTGTTGGAAGTGCATGAACTGGCGCGGTCTCCGAAGGTCACATTGCCCTTCACGTAATAGATGTAGTCGATTTGCTTCGTCCGGCTTGTTCGCGTACTCCAGGTCAACCCAACATAGCCAAGTTTGTCATAGGAGTTATAGTTTGACGGCCAGTTTGGATCGCTGCGTTCGATATTGAAATCGCCCAACAGATACCGCAGCGAGTACGGGGCCCATGAGATAGCCTTGTTCCTGTACTCGTTCGCTTGATAGCCGGCCAGCCAGGAGTTGCCGTTCACAAGATGAGAGCTGCATCCGGACATCTGCCCAAGGTACGTGTTCGTCTTTGAACATATCATCGCGCGGCACTCGACATTCGATGCGCCGCAGTTGAGGTTTGGATTTGTCAACCAGTCGGCATAGCCCGTCATGTACGCGCCAGCGCTCATTATGACGTTTCCGAAGGAGCCCCAGTTGCAGTCAGCCTCAACAGGCTTGGTCACGACCATGCGGAGGTAGACGTTCTGCAGAACTCCGCCGAAGTAGTTGAAATCGGAGGCACAGACCTCGTTCAAAGAGGCAAAGTATGGATTGTTCCCGTTGACTGCGTAGGCCGTAATATTTCTCGTGTTGTAGATCTGGGTCGCAGTCGAGTTGCCTCCGGCAATGTTGAACTGGATCAACGGGATCTTGACGACTGCGGCTCCGGCGGGCCTCGGGCCGATCGACAGCAGGCCCACCAAGAGCGTCATGGCAACCAGGAGCCGCGATGTGGTCGTCTTGCGCATCACAGCTCCTTCAACAGGCAGAGAGCAGGGCCGCCCGCTCCGTCGTCGCCTTCTTCGACCGTCCAGGTGCAGGCGAGGCTCACATCAGATGAGACATCGACCGCGATGCCGGGCGGGGGCCTGTCGGCAACGATCGTTGCTCGCGCCTCGGTGTCCACCGGAGCGAAGGAGAGATCGTCGTGGTTCCGGACAACGATCCGGCCGCTCGGATCGACGGCGAACACCTGGCCGGAAGTCGTGCGCAGAGCGCCACCAAAGCCAGGCGTGAAGGCCGGCGCCGTAGGAGGCTCCTGCCACCCGGCATGGGGTGACCACTGGGCCAGTGGCCGGTCCACGTCGGCGACGTCCAGGATGGCTGCCTTGCCGTCTGCGCAACCAACCTCGGCGGATGGGGAGGCGACCGTCGTCTGACCTCCATCGATCCATCGTCCTCGGTCCCACCGGCGTGCCGTGAACGTCACTGGTGCCTGTCCGTCTCCCTCGGAGATCACCTGAGGTCCATCCCCGGTGGCCGGCGCTCCCGTCGCGTTCGGAGGGTCGACGGCCACGATCTCACCGGCGATGTCGCAAAGTGAGCCCGGTGTCGCCGTGGCCCTATCCAGTTCTTCACCGTTCTGGTTGATCTTCAGGAGCCGTTGCCCCTGGTCGATCCAGGCCGTGTCGCCCCGGTCGCCGGCCACGATGCGTGCCGTTGCCTCGGTTCCGGGTTCACTCGACCGAGCAGCATCGATCCTGGCGACGTGGTTGCCGTCGGTGTCGTAGAGATCGAAGGCGCCGCCGTCCTCCGTGCATTGGGGCAGGTCGGACGAACATGTGGTCCTCGCCACGACGAGGCCGTCGCCAATTGCCGCAGCGGCCCCGGAGCGTTGCTCAACCGTGTCGATGAGGCGTGCGTCCTCAGACGGTGAAACACGCCAGATGCCCATCTGGCCCTCTGCGAGGTCTCCACCGACGACAAAGACCCACCCGACGTCCGCGCCGGCAACGACATCGGCTATGGCGGCACCGGCCGGTACCTGGAGACTTCCTGGCTGTTGCCGTGTCTCCAGTACTCCGTCACTCCGCGAGCAACCCACAGCCAGCAGTAGGCAGGTGCTCGCGACTCCAAAATGAAAGGCATTCCATCTCATGCCAACCCTCCTCCCGGCCACTGATGGCCGACCATGTGTCAGAAGGTACGGCCGCAAGCGCTTGAGCACAAGGTCGATGATGAACGAGGGACCCGCGCGGATAGGTGCTTGATCGGGAGCATCCACCAGTCGTCGCTGTGGCCCGCGTTTGATCGCGGGCGCGACCCACAGCCGACGAACTGGTGGAGTCCCGCCACCGGAGCGGACCCCATCCGCTGGGTTGCCACCGCCCGAGGGGTGCCGGACCGCCTGGGCTTCGGTGGCCTGCCGATCCGCCTTGTCGTCGGCGCGTCCTGGGGCGACCTCGAAGCGATCCTCGACTTCGAGGTCTCCGGCCGCTTCATCGACTGGCGCAACCGATGGAACCCACCTTGCTGAGCACTGATCCGCTCGAGCCCCAACTCCGTCGGAGCACCCGGGTGTCGGACGCCCTCAAGCGCCCCGCCCGGTCCGGGTCAGGGCGTGTCGCCCTCGCCACCGCCGTCGCCGGGCTCGGTCGTGGTGGTGGTCGTCGTCGTGGTGCTGGTGGTCGTGGTGCTGGTGGTCGTCGTGGTCGTCGGCGGCGGTGGGGTGGTGGGCGGCGCGGTCGTGGTGGTCGACGGCGGTGGGGTGGTGGGCGGTGCGGTCGTGGTGGGCGCCTCCGAGCTCTCGGTCGGGGGCTCGGTGGTGGTCGTCGAGTCGGTCGTGGTGGTGGCCTCGGTGGTCGTCGTGCTCGGCCCGTCGTCGTCGCCCGCGGTGGCGATCAGGACGGCGACGCCCACGGCGAGGATGGCGATGACCACGACGACGATGGCGGCGACCAGGGCGCCGTTGCCGCCCCGGCCGGGCGGCCCGGGCGGGGGAGTGGCGACCGGCGCGCCGGTGTCGGGCGGGGGGACGACCACGCCACCGGCCGGGTACCCGCCGTCGGTGGCATCGAGGACCTGGGTGGCGTCCATCTCCGGGGCGATCGGTGGGGTGCCCGAGGGCGGGGTGGCGCCGCCGACCGGGGCGGCCGCGGTCGGGTCGACCTCGCCCGCGGCCCATGCTCGGGTGGCCTCCTCCGGGGTGGGCGCGTAGGGCTCGGCCGGCTCGGTGGCGCCGGTCGGGTCGTCGGGTCGCCACTCGGAGGTGCCGTCGGGGGCCGCGTCGTCAGGGGGCATGGGTGCCGTCCTACCGGCAGGTGGCGATGCCACCGTCGACGGGGATCACCGTGCCGGTGATGTACGCCGCCGCCCGGGACGAGAGGAAGATCGCGGTGCCGGCCATGTCGTCGGGTTGGCCGATCCGCTTCATCGGGGCCGAGGCCGCGATCTGGTCGCCGGCCGCGGCCAGGGTGGCGGCCATCATCTTCGACTCGAACGGGCCCGGGGCGATGGCGTTGACCGTGACGCGAGGGGCCAGCTTCGCCGCCAGGTGGCGGGTGAGCTGGTGCACGGCGGCCTTGCTGGCCGAGTACGAGTAGGTCTCGAGGATCGGCACGTGGATGCCGTCGATCGAGCCGATGTTGATCACCCGGGCCGGGTCGCCGTCGGTGCTGCCCGCCTCCAGCAGGGGCAGGGCGAACTTGGTGGTGTGGAACACGCCCTTGACGTTGAGGTCGAGGGTGCGGTCCCACGCCGCGTCGTCGAACTCGGCCAGCGGGGCGCCCCACGTGGCCCCGGCGTTGTTGACCAGGACGTGCAGCACGTCGGTGCGGGCCTTCACCTCGTCGAGCAGGCGCCGGCACTCGTCCTCCCGGGACAGGTCGGCGGGGATGGCGGCGCACTCGCCGAGCTGCGACAGCTCGGCGGCGACCTCCTCGCACACGTCGGCCTTGCGGCTGCTGATGATCACCGAGGCGCCGGCGGAGACGAAGCCCCGGGCGATCATCAGCCCGATGCCCCGGCTGCCGCCGGTGACGAGGGCGGTCTTGCCGGCGATGCTGAACAGGTCCGAGGGAGAGCTCACGCCCCGACCGTACCGCCGGGCCGGGCCCCCGCCGGGCTCAGTCGGTGACCGGGTCGCTCAGCCAGCGGGTCAACCGGGGAGAGATGGCGCCGTAGATGGTGAGCAGGTCGACCACCTCTTCGAGGTCCGGGTAGCGGCCCTGGACGAGCCCCTCGCCGAGGGTCGCCACCATGGCGTCGATGCAGTCGGCGACCATCTCGTAGCGACGGCGCTGGTCGGGGTCGACGGGGCCCTCGATGCCGTCCATCGCCATCAGGTCGTCGGCGAGCTGGGTGCGGTTCGCCTCGGCCACGGCCCGGCCGTGGGCGCCCATCACGGTGGAGGGCGGGGCCGCCTGGGCCTGGCGGCTCAGGCGGAACAGCTCGGGCTGGCGGCAGATGAGGTCGAGGGGGGCGCGCATGGCGGCGCGGAGGGTGGCGATGTCGCGGCGCTCGCCGAAGCGGAGCCGGGCGTCGCGGCTGGCCCGGCGCAGGGTGGCGGCGCTGATCTCGCCGATGGCCTCGACCAGCTCCTCGCGGCTGGTGAAGTGGGTGTAGTAGCTCGACTGGGCGATGCCGACCCGCCGGCACACGTTGACGGTGGTGACGGCGTGGAGGCCTTCGCTCGTGGCGATGGCGACCGCGGCCGCGACCAGACGGTCTCGGGTCGTCTCGGGCTGGTCCTCGTCGGCCATGACCGTCCTCTGCGGCGGGTCCTTGCGCGTCGTCTCTCCGATACTACTATCGGAGACGAGCGTCACAGGTGCCGTCCGGCACGTCGCAGTCCAGGG
Organism: uncultured Iamiaceae bacterium; assembly: GCA_964416885.1. Taxonomy (GTDB): domain Bacteria; phylum Actinomycetota; class Acidimicrobiia; order Acidimicrobiales; family Iamiaceae; genus Iamia. The sequence goes on along the minus strand of CAYQGF010000198.1, from coordinate 869 downwards.
GGCCAGGTGCCGCACACCATGACGACCAACGAGAAGGTGCGTGCGCTCGTTCCCCTGGTCGCCCCACCGATCGCGATCCTGGCCCTCCAGCTCGTCGTCTTCCCGGTCCCGGCCGGCATCTTCGTCCGGGGCGTGGTCATCGGCGGCCTGTCCGCCCTCGTCGCCCTCGGCATGGCGTTGATCCACCGGGCCAACCGCATCGTCAACTTCGCCCAGGCCGACCTGGGCGGCGTGCCCGCCGTGCTCGTCCTGATGCTGATGACGGCATGGGGGTGGAGCTACTGGCTGGCGGTGCCGGCCGGGCTGGTCGCCGCCCTCCTCGTCGGCGGGGTGGTCGAGGCCGTGGTGATCCGCCGCTTCCGGCACGCGCCCCGGCTGATCCTCACCGTCGCCACCCTCGGCCTCTCGCAGATCCTGGCCGCCTGCGCCCTGCTGATGCCCCGGCTGTGGACCGACGACCGCATCCTCGCCCCCCGCATCGACCCGCCGTTCCACCTCCGCCTCGAGCTGGGCCAGGTCATCTTCAACGCCAACGACGTGATCGCCATGGTCGTGGTGCCCATCTGCATCGTGGCCCTGGCCTGGTTCCTCCAGCGCACCACCCTCGGCGTGGCCGTCCGGGCCAGCGCCACCAGCGCCGAGCGGGCCCAGCTCCTCGGCATCCCGGTCCACCGGGTCCAGACGCTCGTGTGGGCCCTGGCCGGTCTGCTCGCCTTCGTCGCCACCTTCCTGCGGGCCGGCATCCTGGGCCTGCCGGTGGGCTCGGCCCTCAGCTTCGGCATCCTCCTGCGGGCGCTCGCCGCCCTGCTGATCGGGCGGATGACCAACCTGCCGCTGATCGCGTCGAGCGCCGTCGCCCTCGGCGTGCT
>CAYQGF010000197.1:0-7205 GCA_964416885.1 uncultured Iamiaceae bacterium | reverse complement strand
CCCGCGTCCAGTAGAGGGTGCGGCCGGTGAGGCCCTGGGCCTGGTAGCGGTCGCACACCTCCTCGGCGATCTGGCGGGCCCGGGCCCGGTCGGCGGGGGCCCACCGGTCGAACGGGCCGGGGCGTTGCTCGGGCGGCCGGGCCAGGACCTCCTGCACGAAGGTCTCCAGCACCTCGTGCACCAGCTGGCCCCGGTTGATCGGTGTGATGGTGTCGGAGTCCTCGGGGTTCTCCACCTCCCGGACGCCGAGCACCGACCGGAGGAAGTAGTCGAACGGGCAGCGGGCGAAGCGTTCGAGCCGGGTGGCCGAGGTGGGCCAGGCCAGGTCGGGGTCGGCGGGCGACGGGGCACGAAGGTCGTGGAGGTTGCCGTCGTAGCGGGTGAACCGGGCCGACCGGCGGCCGACGACCATCTCGGCCCCGGCGGTGAGACGGCCGTCGTCGAGGGCGTGGACGACATCGAGGGGAGGTCGGTCGGGCTCGTCGGCCGCCAGGAGCGACCGGAGCCGATGCTCCTGATCGGTAGCAGGGACGACGAGGGTGCGGAGGCCGTGGTCGAAGCTGCGGGCCTCGTGGAACCACGGCGCCCGGACGCGGGCCAGGTCGTCGGACCACAGCGGGCCGCCGCCGTCGAGCCGGGCCGCCTCGGCCAGCAGCCAGCGGGACGCCACCCGCTCCTTGCTGCCCCGCAGGTCGCCCCGGGGGAAGGAGATGGCCCGCTGCGGGGCGCTGGCCAGGGCGGCGGCCAGCTCCCGGCGCTGGCGACCGGTGGCCTCGCGGCGCAGGGCCAGGTCGCCGTCGAGCGCCGCCCGCTCGTGGTCGGGGAGCAGCGAGTCGTCGCGGAGGTTGAGCGGGGCCAGCCCCTCGGCCAGCCCGACCACCACGACCAGGTCGAGGTCGAGGCCGACGCCGAGCGAGATCCCCCCGACCAGGAGGCCCTCGCCGAGCCGGCCGACCCGCCCCGAGTCGCCGTCGAGCTCGACCTCCAGGGTGCGGGTGAAGACGTCGAGCCCGACCGGCCCCTCGACCGCTTCGAGGGCGCCGAGCCGGTCGAGGGCGGTGTCGACGGCCTCGGCGGCGCGCCGCTCGACCCCGTCGGCGGGCCAGTGGCCCCGGCGGTCGGGCCGGCCGAGGAGGGTGGCGAGCCGCCGGTGGGCCCAGTCGCGGTGCTGGCCCCAGCGGCGGGGCCGGGCACCGGCCCGCGTCATGTCGTCGATGACGCCGAGGACGAAGGCGCGGAGCTGGAGGGCCTGCTCGGCGTCGCCGGCCCTGCGCTCGGCGGCCTCGGCGTCGCCGGCCTCGCGGGCCTCCTCGGCCTCGGCGGCGCGCTGCTCGGCGTAGGCGGCGAGCCGCTCGTCCCACTGGTCGCGGCCCCGCACCACCCCGGCCCGGCGGGTGGTCCGCTCCCAGCGGGAGACGGGCGCGGTGCGGCCCTGCCAGAGGATCGGCGCGGTGGTGAGCCAGGCCATGACCGCCTGACGGGACCAGTCCTCGTGGCGCAGGGCGAGCAGCCCGAGGAGGACCCGGCCGGCGGCCCGCCCGGCCAACGGGACCGGCGTGGTGCCGTTGCGGGCGATGCCGGCGGCCTCGAGGTGCTCGTGGACCAGCGTCGGGTACGGCGCCACGGCCGGGTGGAGCAGGGCGATGCGGTCGAGCGGCGTGCCGCCGGCCACGGCGTCGACCACCCGGCGGACGGCGTGGCGCACCTCGTCCTCGGGGTCGGACGCCGAGGTGATCGTCGTCCGGGGCGGATCGGCCGCCGGGTCGGGGCCGGGGTCGATGGTCGGCCTGGGGTCGGCCGGTGCGGGGACGTCGGTCGGCGCACCCATGCGGTGGAGGGAGCGCCGGACCTCGGCGTCGGCCCGGGCCTCGCCGGTGAGGCCGGCGAGGACGACGACCGGGGTGCGCTCGGCCAACGCGGCCACGAGCCGGCCGCCGTGGAGGCCGAGCACCTGCGGCAGGTAGAGCACGACCGTGCCCAGGTCGAGCGGGGCGCCCGCCACCACCTGGGCCGTCGCCGCGGCCATGAGGTCCTCCTCGTCGCTCCAGGCCCCCCGGAGGGCGGCTCGGACCGCTCGGTGGATGCGGACGACGTCGGCGGCCCGGGGGCTGCGGGCCGCCAGGCGGTCGAGGGCCGCGGCGGGCAGGTCGCGCAGCTCACGGTAGCTGGCGACCAGGGCCGACTCGGTGGCCGGGTGGGCGGCGACCGGGCCGAAGACCCCCGGGTCGTCGCTGAGCACCCGTCGGACGGTGGCGGCCAGCACCGGGGTCGACACGGGCCGTCGGCCCTCGGCGGCCAGGGCCGCCGCCCCGAGCAGTTCGGCCAGGCGGTAGGGGGTGAGGAAGGAGACGGCGGCCAGGCCCCGACCCCGCTCGGTGACCGGACCGAGGGCATCGGAGCCGAGGAGGCGTCGGACCGTCACCCCGACGTGGTTGCTCGGCACCACCACCGTGACCGGCGCCAGGGGGTCGCCCGCCTTGGCCGCCGCCACTGCGTCACGCAGGGCGAGCGCGGCCGGTCGCCCGTGGGCGACAGCGGTGACGGCGATCGGGGGCACGGTCCCGACCCTACGCAGGGGGTGTGACACCGGAGCCCCCACAGTCTCGACTTGGTGTCTGACACCAAGTGCGCGTGGTCTCGCGATGGTGTCTGACACCAGGTGCGCGTAGCGTCCGGCGCCGTGGAGTCGCCCTCGCCCGACATCCGAGCCGAGGTGCGCGACGGCGTGGCCCGGCTGACCATCGACCGGGAGGCCCAGCGCAACGCCCTGTCGTGGGCCGCCATCGCCGCCCTGCGGAGCCTGGTGGCCCAGGCCAAGGCCGACCCGGCGGTCCGAGTCCTCGTGCTCACCGGCTCCGGCGACCGGGCCTTCTGCTCCGGCGCCGACCTGGGCGGGATGGCCACCGGGGCCGACGACGACCCGGCCGCCACCCACGCCGCCCGGGGCGAGCTGGCCGGGCTGTTCACCGACCTGTGGGAGCTGGGCAAGCCGACGATCGCCCGGGTGCGGGGCTACGCCCTCGCCGGAGGGTTCGGCCTGGCCCTGGCCTGCGACCTGGTGGTGGCCGCCGACGACGCGGTGTTCGGCACGCCCGAGGTCGACGTCGGCCTCTGGCCCCACATGATCACCGTGCCGCTGGTCCGCTCGATGCCGCCGAAGCGGGCGTTGGAGCTGATGATGACCGGCCGCCGGGTCGACGCCGCCGAGGCCGAGCGGATCGGGTTCGTCACCCGGGTCGTGCCCGTCGACCAGCTCGACTCGGCCGTCGACGAGCTGGCCGGCACCCTGGCCGCCAAGTCGCCCACCGCCATCCGGCTCGGCCGCGACGCCTTCTACGCCACGCTCGACCTGGCCGCGGCCGACGCCCTCGCCGTCCTCCACCCCCTGCTCACGGTCACCGCCTCCACCGCCGACGCGGCCGAGGGCCTGGCCGCGTTCCGCGAGAAGCGCCCCCCAGAGTGGCCCAGCCGGCGCTGAGCCCGCCCGTCCTGCGGGAGGGCGACCTGGTGCGGCTGGTCTCCCCGGCCAGCTCCCCGGAGCAGGCGTGGCTCGACGAGTCGGTCGCGGTCCTCGAGGGCTGGGGCCTCCGCGTCGACGTCGCTCCCCACGCCATGGACCGGTACGGCTACATGGCCGGCCGGGACGAGGACCGCCTCGCCGACCTCAACGAGGCCTTCCGCGACCCGACCGTCCGGGCCGTGGTCACCACCCGGGGCGGCGCCGGCGCCTACCGGATCGCCGACGGCCTGGACTTCGCGGCCGCCCGCCGGGACCCGAAGCCGGTGGTCGGCTTCAGCGACGTCTCCCACCTCCACCTGGCGTTGTGGCACCACTGCCGGCTCCCGTCGGTCCACGGCGCGCTGGCCGGGCGCACGGCGCGGGCGACGGTGCGCCAGCTCCTGATGTCGACCGAGCCCCTCGTGGCCCGGCGGCGCCCGGGTGCGGTCTCGGCCGCCGTCTGCGTCCCGGGCACCGCCCGCGGCCCCCTCGTCGGCGGGAACCTGACGGCGGTGGCGACGTCGGTCGGCGCCCGGCTGCCGGACCTCGACGGGGCCATCCTCTTCCTGGAGGACCTCCGGCACAAGGGGCTCGGGTTCGTCGACCGGTTGCTCACCCAGCTCCTCGCGTCGGGGAGCCTCGATCGCATCGCCGGGGTCGTCCTGGGCTCGTTCGAGGGGTTCGGTGACGTCGTCGACCGCGGGTGGACGATCGGCGACGTCCTCCGGGACCGGCTCGGCCGCCTCGGTGTCCCCGTCCTGGGCGGGATCGACGCCGGACACGACATCGAGGGCGCCGACGGCGGGCCGGACCAGACCGCTCTGCCCCTCGGGGCCCTCGCCGAGCTCGACGCCGACGCCGGGGCCCTGACGGTCGCACCCCTCTGTCGCATCTCGACGACCCACCCGGGGCCGGGCGCCGAGTGAGCACGCGGCCCAGCGACGACCGACCGCCCGACGGCGCGGTGGTCGAGTTCCTCCGCGCCCACCACGGCCGCAGCCCGACCGACCTCGAACCGTTGACCGGCGGGTTCTGGTCGGCGGCGTACGGCTATCGCATCGGCGACGAGGAGCTGGTCCTCCGCATCAGCGACACCCCCGACGGCTTCCGGGCCGACGAACGGGCGATGCGGTACGGCTCGCCGACGCTGCCGGTGCCCGAGGTCCTGGCCATCGAGCAGGGGTTCGGCCGCTGGGTCGCCGTCTCCCGGCGGCACCACGGTCGAGTCCTGGAGGACGTCGGCCCCGACGAGGCCGCCACCCTCGGGCCGACCGTCGTCCGCCTGCTCGCGGCCCTGGCCGCCGTGACCGACGACATGACCGACGACCGGCCCGACGACGACCGGACCGACGACGCCCGGCCCTGGCGGGAGTGGCTCCTCGACGGGATCACCGACCGACCGGGTCGTCACACCTCCGGGTGGCGGCGGCTCCTGGCGGCCGAGCCGTCGGCCGAGCGCACGTTCCGCGCCGTCGAGCAGCGGGCCCGGTCGGGGCTCGACGCCTGCCCCGACCCCGGCCAGCTCGTGCACTCCGACCTGCTCCACCACAACGTGCTGGTCGGCCCGGAGGCCGACGCGGTGACCGCGGTCTTCTCGTGGAAGTGCGCCACCTGGGGCGACGCGGTCTACGACCTGGCGTGGTGCACGTTCTGGGGCCGGTGGCACGAGGGCATCGGCGCCCTCGACCTGTGGGAGCGGGTCGTGCCCACGCTCCCGAGCGCGGCCACGGTGGACATCGGGGTGCGCCACCACGTCTACGAGCTCCAGATCGGCGCCAGCCACCTCGGCTGGTACGCGGTGCTCGGCGACCGGGAGAACCTCCTCTGGACCGTCCGCCAGCTCGACGAGCTCCTCGAGCGCGGCCCTCGCTCCTGACCGGCACACGCACTGCACACAATGGGGTCAGACCCCATTGTGTGCGGTGGGGACCAGGTCGTCGGGGAGGGGGTCGGCGTGGACGACGACCAGGTCCTGCACGGCCCGGGTGAGGGCGATGTAGAGGAGCCGGGCGGTCGAGGCGTCGTCGAGGGCCTCGGCGGCGAAGGCGGCCGGCTCGACCACGACCACGCCGTCGAACTCCAGGCCCTTGGCCTCGGCCGGGCTGACGACGCTGACCGGTGCACCGGTGACCGCCCGGGCGCCGGAGCCGGCCTCGACGCCCCGGTCGGCCAGGGCCGTGGCCACCGCGGCCCGCCGCTCGGCGCCCGGCACCACCACCCCGACCGACGCCCACGCCACCGCGGCCTCGGCCACGGCGTCGGTCACGGCGGCGAGCAGGTCGTCGGGCCCGACGTCGACCACCCGGGGCTGGCGCCCACCGACCCGCACCGACTCGGTCGGCGCCAGGCCGGGGACGGCCCGGGGGAGGAGCCGGTCGGCCAGGGCCATCACCGCGGCGGGCACCCGGTAGCCGACGCTCAGGTCCTCCCGCCGGGACGTGGCGGGCGAGCCGAGGTGGGCCAGCACGTCGTCCCACGAGGAGGTGGCACCGGGCTCGGTGGCCTGGGCCAGGTCGCCGAGGATCGTCATCGACGACGACGGGCACCGCCGGGCCAGCGCCCGCAACGCCATGGCCGAGAGGTCCTGGGCCTCGTCGGCCACCAGGTGCCCGTAGGTGCGGGGCACGCCCTCGATCCGGGCCACCGCCTCGTCGACGATGACCGCCTCGGCCACGGTCCAGCGGTCGTCGTCGCGCCGATGGTCGGGGCGGAGCACCACGGCCTGCTCGTCGGCGTCGAGCACCCCGGCCGCGGCCCGGCGGAGGGCGGTGGGGCTGGTGAACAGCCGCTTGGCCAGCGCCGTGGGCGAGGCCGACGGCCACAGCCGGCCGACCGCCTTGCGGAGGTCGTCGGAGGTCCGTACCGACGCCTCCAGGTCGGGCGGTGGGCCGTCGACGTCGGGATGGCGCACCGTGTAGGCCTCCATCGCCAGGGCGACGAGCCGGGTCCGCACCGCGTTGCGGCCGACGGTCCACGGGACGTCGCGGGCGGCGACCTCGTCGAGCAGGGCGGCCACCGCCTCCCGGGCGACGGTGATGCGGCCCCACGGTGTCCCCACCACCAGGTCGTCGCCGGGGGCCCGACGCTGGCCGGCCACCGCGGCCTGGACCACCGCGGCCATCCGGGCCTCGCCCAGCAGGCGGGCCCGGGTCGGGTCGTCGTCCCGGCCCGGGCCGCTGCGGACCCGCTGGTCGACCGCGCCGGCCACCAGCCGCTCCACCGTCGACTGCCGGGCGCTCGCCTCGCCCAGCGACGGCAGGACCTGGCTGATGTAGCGGAGGAACACCGGGTTGGGGCCGACGACCAGCACGCCCTCCCGGTCGAGGCGCTCCCGGTGCTCGTAGAGCAGGAAGGCGGCCCGGTGCAGGCCGACCGCCGTCTTCCCGGTGCCCGGCCCGCCCTGCACCACCAGGCAGGTGCCGAGGTCGGCACGGATGATCTCGTCCTGCTCGGCCGCGATCGTGGCCACGATGTCGCGCATGGCGCCGGTGCGGGCCCGCTCCAGCTCGGCCAGGAGCGGGTCGGGGATGCCGGCGGCCCGGACCTCGCCGGCCAGGTCGGGGTCGTCGAACACCTCGTCGAAGAGGTCGAGGACGTCCTTGCCCTCCACCAGGAAGCGGCGACGACGGGCCAGGTCGAGCGGGTCGACCGGCGTGGCCCGGTAGAAGGGGACCGACACCGGCGCCCGCCAGTCGACCACCACGGC
>CAYQGF010000196.1:0-7270 GCA_964416885.1 uncultured Iamiaceae bacterium | reverse complement strand
GGGCGCACCACTCGGCGGCCCAGCTGGCCCGGTCGGCCTCGGCGGCCGGGAAGAAGCGGACCAGGTGCGGCGCCGCGGCCCGGCTGACCAGGTGCAGCAGCCGGTCCATGGCGCCGAAGCCGAGCACGGGGACGGCCAGCTCGGGCTCGTGGGTGAGGACGAAGCGGATGGCATCGTGCCCGTCGAGGTGGACCGCGGCGGCGTGGAGGCCGTCGGCCAGGGCGGTCGGCAGGTCGGGGGCGGCGTCGGCGGCGTCGGCCACCACGGCCAGGAAGCGGGCCACCTCGCGCTGGGCGAGCAGCCCGAACAGCTGCTCCTTGCCGCCGGGGAAGGTCCGGTAGAGCGTGGCCCGGCCCATCCCGGCCTCCCGGGCGACGTCGCCGAGCGTCGTCTTGGCGACCCCCCAGCGGGCGACGAGCACCAGGGCGGCGTCGAGGCCCCGTTCCTGGGCGGGCGTCGTCACCGCGACCGAGTCCGTCACCCGTGAGACACTAGGACCGATCCTGTCTCACTGCAACGACCCCTCTGCGGGCGCTGGTCACCGCGCCATCGCACACAATGGGGTCTGACCCCTTTGTGTGCTCGGGCGTGGAGGTCACGACGGCGGCGGGCGGAGGATGCCGGCGAGGAGGTTGTCGTGGACGAGGCGACGGACGGCGGCGGGGTCGTCGAGGTCCCACGAGCCGGCGGCCATCAGGAGCGACAGGACGTTGCGGGCCAGGAAGGCCGCGGCGTCGTCGGGGTCGGTGCCCGGCACCAGGTCGGCGGCCTCGAGGAAGGGGCGCAGGTGGTCGCGCACCGCGGCCTGCACCAGCGGGGCGCTCTGGCTGAGGTGCGGGAGGAGCCGCTCGGGCTCGGTGTCGACGACCTTCTGGAGCACGGCGTGCTCGGCCATCAGACGCCGGCCCTCGATGATCCCCCGCTCCAACCGGGTCGGGAGGTCGGCGACGCCCTCCAGCAGGCCATCGAGCACGAGGAAGTAGTTGGCGACCTCCCACGTCACCGCCTCGGAGGTGAGCTGCTCCTTGCCCCCCGGGAAGTGGCGGTAGACCGTCGCCCGCCCGACGCCGGCCCGGCGGGCGACCTCCTCGACGCTCAGGCGTCCGAGGCCCACCTCGCCCGCCTCGGCAACGGCGGCACCCAGGATGCGGGTGCGGACGTCGGCGACCTCGGCCGCGTCCTCGGCGGTCACGGGAGCTCGGTGGTCAAGGGGACCCGGCCGTCACGGGGCCTCGGCGGCGGAGGGCTCGTCCGGGCCGTCGTCGGCGGTGCGGCCGGCGCGCTCCCGGGCGGCGCGACGGAGGATCAGCGGGTAGCCGACCAGGGCGAGGGCGGTGAAGAAGAACCACTGCACCGCGTAGCTGAGGTGCGGCCCCTCGTCGTTCACGTCGGGCAACTGGAGGATGCGGGGCGAGGGGTCGGGCGCCCCCGGCTCGGCCGCGCTGAGCTGGAGCCACACCGGCAGGAGGTCGCCTTCGACCTGCTGGTCGAGCCGGTCGACGTCGACCCGGGCCAGGCTGGTGAGGTCGCCGTCGGCCGGGTCCGTCGGCCCGAAGCTGCCCCGCTCCTGGGAGCCGTGGAGCAGGCCCTCGACCGTGACCTCCCCGGTGGGCACGGCCCGGTACTCGTCGGGCACCGCGGTGAAGCGGCCGTCGTTGCTCACCCACCCCCGGTTGACCGCCAGCACCCGCCCGTCGGCCAGCTCGAACGGCACGACGACCCACGAGCCCGGGGTGTCGTCGAGGCTGCGGCCCCGGATCAGCACCGCCTCGTCGCCCCGGTAGGTCCCGGTGGCGGTGGCCCGGCGGTCCTCGACCGCACCCGCGTCGACCCGGTCGTCGGGCACCAGCGTGGCGATGTCGACCGGCGCCTCGGCGATGCGGGCCGCCAACTGGGCGTTGCGGTCGCGGGCCTCGTCGAGCCGGCTGAGCTGCCACAGCCCGAGGCTGACGAAGGCCACGACGATCGCCAGCACGACCAGGTGGGACACGATCCACCACGGGCGCAGGGCGAACCGGTACATCGGGGCGAGCCTACGGACCGCCTTCCCGCGCCTCCATTCGGGCGGGCATGATCGGGGCCTTGACCACCGAGGACGACAGCGACGGGGCGCCCTCGGGCGACGAGGCCGAGGCGCGGCGGCGCCCCCAGGGGCCGCCGAGCGCCCGGGCCCGCAACCTGGTCGTCGGGGCCTGCATCTTCTTCTTCACCCTCGCCCTGGTGGGCGACTCGTTCCTCTCCTACCTCCTCGACCGGCACCCGGCGGTCTTCATCGCCCTCAACTCCCGCAACCGGAACCTGGTGCTGGCCAAGGAGTACCTCGACTGGTGGTCGTTCTTCGCCATCGGCACGGTCCGGCTGCTCATCTCCGACCCCCTGTTCTTCCTGCTCGGCCACTGGTACGGCGACGCCGGCATCCGTTGGCTGGAACGCCGCAGCGCCACCTACGGACCGATGGCCCGCACCGCCGAACGGTGGTTCAGCAAGGCCTCCTACCCGCTGATCGTGCTGGCCCCCAACAACTACATCTGCCTGTTCGCGGGGGCCTCGGGCATGTCGATCCCGGTCTTCTTCGCCCTCAACCTGGCGGGCACGATCGGCCGGCTCGCGGTGCTGTGGGCCTTCGGCGACATCTTCTCGACGCCGCTCGACTGGGTGCGGGAGCTGATCACCGAGAACCGGCTGCCGTTCCTGTTCGTCAGCTTCGCCCTGGTCGGGGTGTCGCTGTGGCTCGACCGTCGGGCCGGCGGCGGCGAGGTCGAGGGCCTCCTCCACATGGACGAGGAGATCCGAGAGATGGAGGCCGAGCGCCAGGCCCACCCCGACGGCGAGTAGGTGTGTCGAAAGGTGTCAGACACCTTTCGACACGTCAGCTGGCGAGGCCGAGGAGGCGGTCGAGGCCGACGGTGACGCCGGGGAAGTCGGCCACCTTCTTCACCGCGAGGACGACGCCGGGCATGAAGGAGTTCCGGTCGTAGCTGTCGTGGCGGATCGTCAGGGTCTGGCCGGTGGTGCCCAGCACGACCTCCTGGTGGGCGACGGTGCCGCGCACCCGCAGCGAGTGGAGGTGGACGCCACCCTGCTCCGCCCCCCGGGCCCCGGCGAGGGTGTGGTGGGTGGTCGGGTCGGCGGCCCACCGGTCGGAGGCCGCCACCATCCGCTCGGCGGTGGCCACCGCGGTGCCCGAGGGGGCGTCGACCTTGCCGTCGTGGTGGGTCTCGACGATGTCCGCGGTGTCGAACCAGGGCGCGGCCAGCTCGGCCATGTGCATCATGAGCACCGCGCCGATGGCGAAGTTGGGCGCGATGACGCAACTGCTGCGGGTGAAGGCGGCCTCGGCCGCGGCCACGTCGGCATCGGTGACGCCGCTCGTACCGACGACGGCGTGGACCCCGTTGGCCGCGCACCAGGCGATGTTCTGACGGGCTGCGTCGATCAGGGTGAAGTCGACGGCGACGTCGATCGGCGTCCCGGCCTGGTCGGGGCTGGCCACCACCGTGAGGTCGGTGTCGAGCCGGTTGACCTGGCGCAGGTCGATGCCGGCGTGGTGCGGGTCGATGGCCGCCACCAGGTCGAGGTCGGGGTCGTCGATCACCGCCCCGCACACCGTCGACCCCATCCGTCCAGCCGCCCCGAACACCCCGACTCGCAGCCTGCTCATGGTCCCGGAAGCTACCCGACGCCGGTGCCCCAGCGGCCGGGCCGCCCTACACGCCGATGTCGGCCCGGGGCGCGACCCGGGGCGGGGCCGTGACCCAGCGCACGACGCCGCCGACCGCGCATCCGACGAGGAAGCCGGTCGTGACGACGCCGCCCCAGAGGGTGCGGTCCCAGAGCAGGTCGCCCCGGCCGCCGACGACGGCGAACATCACGCCCCACATGGTGGCCACGCTGATGCCGGTGGCCACCGGGTGCGGCCGCTGCCGGGTGGCGGTGAGGTCCGAGAGCAGGCCGAAGGCCAGGAGGGCGCCCGTCAGGGGCCAGGCGACGTCGCCCGAGGCGATCAGCGGGGCCAGGCCCAGCAGCCCGAAGGCGACGGTCCAGGTGCCGGCGACCGGGGCGGTGCGGGCCCGGACCACGACGACAGTGAGGGCGACCAGCGTGCCGAACCAGAGGGTCATGCCCAGGCCGCGGGCGGTGTCGTAGTCGAGGCGGCTGGTGCCGACGAGCGACTCGACGTAGGCGCCGGCCTGGAACTCGCTGCCGCCGATCAACGGGGTCAGGTAGCCGGTGAACAACGAGATGACGAGCAGGAGCGACGTCACCGACAGGGCCAGCACCAGCGACCGCAGGGCATCGAGCGGCGTCGACGGCCCGTCGCTGATGATCCCGATCGGGGTGATCATCAGCAACACCAGGCCGGCGAAGACGATCAGGTGGGGCGGGCTCACCAGCGCCGCGAAGGACGCCTCGACACCGAAGGCCTCGTGCCAGCCGGCGTCGGCCAGCCCGCCGACGGTCAGGGCGGCGAGCCCCGCACAGGCCCCGCGCAACACCGCCCACGGGGCGCGGGGGCCGTGCACCACGGCGAAGGCGCCGAGCACCAGGCCGACTCCCCCGACCCCGCCGTAGAGGACCAGGTGCCAGCCCGAGAGGAAGTCGTCCTGGACCGTGACGATGCCGAGCGACACGTGCCCGGCGATGTCGCCGAAGAGCCCGACGGCGGCGACGGTGTTGGCCGCGATCAACGCCAGCAGCCACCCCGGCGCCACCCCGGCCGGCGACGCCATGGGCGACCCGGCCGACGTCGTGGAGGGCTCGGCCGTCACACCTTCTCGATCGTCGGGCCCTCGCCCGCCCCGACCTCGACCGACGTGGCCAGGACCTCTCGGGCGACCCATGCCTCGTGGGCCATCAGGTCGGCGTCGGTCGCGGCCAGGCGGAGCACGATGCGGTCGGTGAGGGCCAGCCCGGCCTCCTTCCGCATCCCGTTGACGTGGTGGATGAGGTTGAGCACCCGGGACTCGGTGCGCAGCTCGTCGTCGAGGGCGGTGTCGAGGGCCAGGGTGACGCCGTCGGTCGAGGCCACCGCCCACCCCTCCTTCTCGGTCCGCTCGACCAGCACCTCGTCGGGCCCGAGCGAGTGGCCGGCCACGTCGAAGCCGCCGTCGCCGCGCTCGGTGAACTCGCCGGCCTCCAGGGCCTTCCGCACGGTCACCACGTCCTGGCCCAGCTTGGGGCCGAGGACCTTGAGGTTGGGGCGCACCTTGAGCTGGGTGGCCTCGACCGCGCCGAGCTCGACCTCCTTGACCCGCAGCTCGGAGGCGACCTCCTCGACGTGGGGGGCCAGCCGGGGCTCGCCCTCGACGACGATGCGGCGCAGCGGCTGGCGCAGGCCGATCTCGACCTTGGCCCGGGCCTGGCGGCCCAGTTCGACCACCCGGCGGACGGCGGCCACATCGGCCAGGACGTCGGCGTCGGGCGCCCCGACGGCGGGCCAGCCGGCCAGGAACACCGAGGCCGGCACGGCGTCGGACGGGCCCTCGACGGCGTCGACGACCAGCCGCTGCCACAGGTGCTCGGTGAGGAACGGCATCACCGGGGCGACGGTGCACAGGGCGGTGGTGAGCGACCACCACAGCGTCCGGATGGCGGCCGGGTCGCTGTCCCAGAACCGGCGGCGGTTGCGGCGGATGTACCAGTTCGACAGGTCGTCGACGTAGGCCTCGAACGCCCGGATCACGTTGACGGTGAGGTAGGCCTCGTAGCCGGCCTCGGCCTCGGCGACGAGCTGTTGGGTGCGGGCGACCGCCCACCGGTCCAGGTCGGTCAGGTCGTGCTCGCCGTCGTCGGACGGAACGTCGAACCACGAGGCGGACGGGGCGACCTCCGCGATCACCGCGTACTGGACCAGGAACGAGGCGCTGTTCCAGAGGGTGAGGAGCTTGCGCTTGATCTCGCCGCCGGGGCCGAAGCCGAACAGCAGGTTCTGGCTGGGCGGCTGGGCGCAGTACTGCCAGCGCATCACGTCGGCGCCCATCTTCTCGAAGGCGTCCTCGGCGCTGATCATGTTGCCCCACGAGCCGTGCATCTCCCGGCCGGTCTCGTCGAGCATCTTCTCGTAGCCCAGCACCTTGCGGTACGGGGCCCGGCCGGTGAGCACGACCGACATGAAGAGCTGGCTGTAGAACCACAGCCGGATCTGCTCGCGCATCTCCGACACCCAGTCGGCCGGGAACCACTCCTCCCAGTAGGCCTGGTCGGGCAGGTCGGCGGTGGTGAGCCCCTTCGCCGCGCCGGTCGCGTAGCCCTCGGGCTGGTAGGTGCCGTTCTGCCAGCCGAGGGTGGAGAAGGGGACGATGCCGGCGTCGAGCCAGACGTCGCCGACCTCGGTGACCCGGCTGACCACGTCTCCGCACTCGGCGCAGCGGACCCGCACGTCGTCGACCCACGGCCGGCGCAGCTCCTCCAGCCCGTCGAGGCTGTCGACGGCCCGCTCCGCCAGCTCCTCCTTGGACCCGATGACGGTCACGTGGCCGCAGGTGCAGGGGTAGAAGGGCAGCGGCAGGCCGTAGTAGCGGCGACGGGAGATGTTCCAGTCGCCCATGTTGAACAGCCAGTCGTCCATCCGCTTGCCCATGTACTCGGGCGTCCACTCGACGGTGGCGTTGGCGTCGCGGAGGGCCTGGCGCAGCTCGTCGTCGACCCGGATGAACCAGTCGTCGGAGATGCGGAAGATCAGCGGGGTGTGGCACCGCCAGCACTCGGGATAGCGGTGCTCGATGGTGCCGGCCTCGACCAGTCGGCCCCGCTCCCCCAGGTCGGCGATGACCTCGTCGGCCACGGCGCGGGCGGCCTTGCCGGCCAGCCAGCCGAAGTCGGCGTAGAAGAGGCCGCTCTCGTCGACCGGCGTGACGACCGGCAGGTCGTGGACCTGGCTGAGCCCGAAGTCCTCGGTGCCGCAGCCGGGGGCGATGTGGACGATACCGGTGCCGTCGTCCATCGAGACGTCGTCCCAGGGGATGACCCGGTGCTCGACGGTGTGCTCGGCCCGCAGCTCGTCGTAGGGGCCCTCGTAGCGCCAACCGACCAGCTCAGCGCCGGTGAGGACCTCGTCGAAGGCACCCTCGTCCTCCGCGTGCGCGGTACGGGCGACGGCCCGCCACTCGCCGTCCTTCAGCCCGTAGCGCTCGGCCGGGTTCACGGCGGCGGCCACGTTGGCCGGCAGGGTCCACGGGGTGGTGGTCCAGATGACGAGGCTCTGGCCGGCCCGCTCGGGGTCGAGCAGCGGGAACCGGACGAAGAGGCTGGGGGCCTCCTGGTCGACGTA